>JANNQE010000481.1:0-24181 GCA_031441625.1 Planctomycetia bacterium | reverse complement strand
GGGGGCGGTTGGCGCTTTGGGGTCAGTGCAATCACCAACACCCCTCCCCGCTGTGGAGGGGTCGCCGAGGTTCACAACGTGAACTCGGCGGGGGTGGGGCGTTGTAGTTACGAGTTACGCAGTTGGCCCCAGCGAGCCAGTTCTGACCGGAATCTGGATGCGTCGGGGCAATGTGGGTAAGGATCTCACTTACCCAAACTCCCAGAAAACGGCCAACTGCGTAACTCGTAGTAGTGTGGATTCGTGAGGTCATCCCCATGCCCCATGTGATGTCCACCGACGTGACGCTGCCCGGTGGGGTGTGGGCCGACGGCGTGCGGCACAAGACCGCCGCCCTCCGCCCGCTCACCGGGGCCGACGAACTGTTCGCCCGCGAGCGGGTCGCCGACCCGTCGCCGCACCGCACCGCCGCCCTGCTCGCCCGCTGCCTCACCCGCCTCGGCCCGCTGACGGAGGTGACGCCCGAAGCCGTCGCACGACTGACCGTCGGCGACCGCGAGGCGCTCGCCTGGCACTTGCGGCGACAGACCAGCGGCGACCGCGTGCAAGCGGTGGTGTCGTGCCCGGCCGACGGGTGCGGCGAGCGGCTCGACCTGGATCTGCGAGTGGGTGACCTGCTCGCCCCGCCGTACCCGGAGCACCCGCCGGCGCGCACCATCCGAGTGGTGGAAAGCGGCACGACGTGGGAAGTGCGGTTCCGCCTGCCGACCGGCGCGGACCTGTCGGCGGTCGCGGGGGTCGCGCGGTTCGACCCGGCCGCGGCCGGCGAGCGGTTGCTGGCCGCGTGCGTACTGGAACCGGCCGGGCGATTGCCGCACACCGTGGCGGAAGCCGTGGCGACGGCGATGGCCGATGCCGACCCGCAGGCCGAGACGCGGCTGGCGCTCACCTGCCCGGCTTGCGGCGGTGCGTTCGAGTCGGTGCTCGACGCCGCCGAGTTTCTGTTGGCGGAAGTGAATGCCCGCGGCGGTCGGCTGCTGCGGGAGATCCACACCCTGGCGCGGGCGTACCACTGGTCGGAAGCGGACATTCTGGGGCTGTCGCCGACGCGACGGCAGGCGTACCTGGCGCTGGTGGCCGACGACGCCGAACGGAGGGGTGCGTGAGCCGGTTCATCCACGACCTGGCGCGTCGGGCCGCCGGCCTCCCGGCCGAGGCGTCGGTCGTTCCGTCGCCCACGCCGGCCGACCTGCCGTTCGCCGATACCCCGCCCGCACCCGCAACGCCAACACCGACCCCCGCCGCCCTGTTCCGGTACGCCGCCGCACCGCCGGCCGCACTCGCACCCGTCGCCCCCGTTTCGCAGCCGCCCGTGCCGATGCCCACCGCGTTCGCCCCGCCGGTCGTCGTCGGGGCCCCGCCGGTCGTGCTTCCAGTTCCACCAACTGTTGGGCGTCCCGAGTTTCCACCGCCAGTTGTGAACACCCCGCGCGCGGAAGTCATCCTGACCGTGCGACCCGAACCGACACCGAGCCTCGCGGAGCCACCGCCCCGTCCCGTCGGTCGTGTGGCGGAAGTGGTGACCGCCCCGCGGCCAACTGTGGAGATTCCGACCGCGCGGCCGACGGTGGAAGTCGTCCCCACGATCACCCCGCGGAGCGCCGAACCGCCCGAAGCGTTCACCCTCCCGCCGGTCGTCGAACGCCTGCCGCTCCCGCGACTGGAGCCGGTGCCCGCCACCCCGACTACGGAAGTGCGCTCCCGCACGCCGACGATTCAACCGCCGCCGGTGAGCGCTCGCCCCGCTCCGGTGCCGGCTGTTCCGTTCATTCAACCCGACCCCCCGCCGCCACGGGTGGACCCGCCGACCGTGCGCCCGAAGCTGCCGGCCCCCGTACGCCCGCCCGTGCCGACGCCGGCGAGCGTGGCTCCCGCGCCGGTGTCGGTGCGGATCGGCACGGTGGAGGTGCGCATGACCGCCCCGCCGCCGCCGCCAGTGCAGGAGGACGACGGGTTCGACGAGTACGCCCGCTTGCGGAGTTACGTGTTCTGGGAGGAGGGGTGATGAGTCCCAGGGTTCACACCCTGGGCTATTCGCTTTCGCCCCTTCGGGGCTGTGTCGCGTTCAAGGCCCGAAGGGGCGGAAGTCAATAGCCCAGGGTGAACCCTGGGAATGCGGCCAACGGTGGGTGAACCGAGATGAGTACGTCCGACGCGATTCACGGGGTGAGCGACACGCTCCGGCGGCTGCTGCGGGACCGCATGCACCTGCCGGCCGGCTTCACCTGCCCGGTGACGGTCGGGGCGCCGCGGTCGAACCTGACGAACCAGGCGGAGGCGGGCGAGACGGCGCGGGTGAACCTGTTCCTGTACCGCACGCAGCACAACGCCGCCCTGCGGAACCAGGACGTCCCCGGCCGCGGGCACCCGGGCGGGCCGGCCGTGCCGCCGCTCAGCCTCGACCTGTTCTACCTGCTCACCGCCTACGGTACGACGGACGACGCCGGGGTGCCGAGCGAGACGCAGGCCCACAAGCTGCTCGGCAGCGCGATGCGGGTGTTCCACGACCACGCCATCCTGACCGACCGCCTGCGGACCGTCCGTTCTTCGGTCGTCGAGCCCATCCTGGCCGAGTCCCTCCGCGACGAGTTCGAGCGGGTGAAGATCACCCCGGAGCCGCTCGCCCTGGAGGACTTGTCGAAACTGTGGACCGCCCTGACGCTGCCGCTCCGCGCGAGTGCGGCGTATCAGGTGTCGGTGGTGCAGATCGACAGCCGCCAGCCGCGGCGGTCAGCCCCGCTCGTGCTGGAGCCGCCGGCCGGCCCGCAGGTGTTCGCCGTGGTGCTGCCGCGGCCGGTCGTCACCCGCCTGGGAGTCCGCCGGCCGACCGACGCCGCCGGCACGGTTCGTCCGGTGGCGTTCGTGCGGGCCGGCGACACGCTGGTGATCGACGGCGAGCAACTGGCCGGTGAGGCGGTCGTCGTCCGCGTCGGCCCGGCCGAGTTCCCGCTCGGGCGGACGACCGACCCGGCGCGGATCGAGCTGCCGTTCACGCCGCCACCCGACCTGCCCCCGGGCGCGCACGCGGTCGAGGTGGTCGTCGGCCTGAGTGGGGCGCCCGGCCCCGGCGCGGTGTCGAATCAGGCGGTAGTGATGTTCGTCCCGCGGGTGGACGCCGTGACCTTGCTGAGCGGCCGGCGGCTGCAGCTCGCCGGCGACCGCGTGTCATTCCCCGGTCGCGGCGGGCAGGTGAGCGTGGGGGACGTGAGCATCCCGCAGACGCCGGCCGCGGCCACCCCGTCGCTGGTGACCGTGAGCCTGCCCGACACGCTGCCGGCGGCGGACGTGACGGCCGTCGTGTCCGGCGGGCCGATCACCTGGGCCGCCCTGCCCGTGTCGCTCAAACTGTCCGTGAGCGTGGGCGGCGGCACGGCTCGACCGTTCGTGATGTCTCGGCCGTCGGGTGCGAAGAGGGCGGCCGAACTGCTCGAAGAGCAGTTGCACGAGGCGGGGCAGGCGGGACAGGCCGGCGTCTCATCGATCCCCGCGTCGCCGCCGTTGCTGGGCGCGCGGGTGACCGCGACCGCCGACGGGCGGCTGGTGGTGGTCGCCGGCGGGCTGACCGACTCGCTCACGTTCGGGGGGGCCGATGCGGCGGCGGTAGGATTGACCACGGGGGCCGAGGCGCGGGTGGGCTACCTGTCGGGCGTGTGCGACCCGCTCCCGCCGGTGTCGTCGCCCGCGCCGGAAGTGACCGTGACCATCGGCGGCACGCCGCGGGTGGTGCTGCTGTCGCCGAAGCCGACCGACATCGGCACGCTGGCCGCGCGGCTGGAAGCGGGGATCGGCGGCGGAAGCGGCACCGCGTTCACCGCCGCGCGGGTGGTGGTCGTCGGCACGCAGGTGCTGATCGTGTCGGGCACGACGGCCGCGGTGCGAGTCGGGCCGACCGCGAACGACAGCCGGTCGGCCGAGGAGTTGCGGCTGGCCGTGCGGCTGCCGGTGCGGGTGCGGGTGGGCGGGGCCGAGAGCATCGACGACAAAACGTACACGGGGGTGTGATGACCGCCGACCGCCGACACGACGAGCTGACGTGGCAGCGGGGGAACGCCGCCTACCTGGCCGCGCACCTCCGTCGGCTGCGGCTGCTGCTCGCCCGTCGGGTACGGTGGCTGCGGGAGACAACCGGGAGCGCGCCGCCGGTACCGGCCGGCTGGCCGGCGGAATTGGTGATTCGAGATGCGGCGGTGGATCGTGCGCTGATGGGCGAAGACCGCGATGCTGAGTGGCGGTTCTACGCCACCGACCCGACGGCGGCGGAGTGGACGGCCGAAGTGGAAGCGGCCGACGCCGAGGCGAACGAGATTGCGGCCGAATTGGACGCCGGCGGGCGATCACCCGCGCTGTTGGCCCTCTGCCGGGCGTGCGAGCTGAACCGCTTCGAGCGCGACGTGCTGGTGCTGGCCGCCGCCGCCAACGACCCCGACTTCCCCCGCGTGTTCGGCTACCTGCACGACGACGCCACCCTGCTGCACGCCAGCCGGTATTTGGCCGAAGCACTCTTCTGCCAGAACCCGACGGAGGTGCTGGCCGTGCGGGCCTGTTTCACCCCCGCCGCCCCGCTCCGCCGGCTCGCGCTGGTGGTCGATTCGTCCGTCTCGCCATTGCCCGCCGCCGTCCGCCCCATCGCCATCGACCCGCGGGTGGACGACTTCCTCCGCGGGCAGTCGTACCTCGACGAACGCGTGGCCGATCTCGTCACGCCGGTGAACCAGTTGCCATTGCCGCCGGCATACGCCGCCCTCGCCGACACACTGGCCGAGAAGCTCGCCGCCGGCCCGCGGTTGCCCGTTCAACTGACCGGAGGCGACGCCGGCGACCGGCGGGCGGTCGTGAGTGGACTGGCCGAACGCCTGAAAATGCAGGCCGTTCAACTCGACCCGGCGCGGGTGCCGACCGGCAGCGACCGCCCGGCCTTCCTCCGACTGATCGCCCGCGAGGTGACGCTCGGGCGGCTACTGCCGTACCTCGAAGCCGACGCCGACCCGTCCGCCGTGGCACTGGCCGCACGCCTGCCCGTGCTGCTGGTGCTCGGCAGCCTGCACGCGGTGGCGTGGGACCGCCCGTCGCTGCCGGCGGTGGTGCCCGCGCTCCGCGGCCCCGACCGCGCGGGCGTGTGGGCGGCGGCACTCGGGCCGGCGGCCGGCGCGATGAACGGCACGGTGGACGCGCTGGCCGCACAGTTCGAGTTCGACCCGCAGCGGGCGGCGCGGGCGGTGGCCGACGCGCGGGCGGTCGGCGGCACGCCGGAGCACCTGTGGGCGGCGTGCCGCGAACAGACGGCCGGCGCGCTGTCCGCGCTCGCCCGCCGCATCGACACGGTGTTCGAGTGGGACGACCTGGTGCTACCGGCGGCAGTGGTCGGCCAACTCCGCGACCTGGCCGCTCAGGTGGCCCTGCGGCCGACGGTGTACGGCGAGTGGGGGTTCGACGCCACGCTGTCCCGCGGGCGGGGCATTTCCGTGCTGTTCTCCGGACCCAGCGGCACCGGCAAGACGATGGCCGCCGAGGTGCTCGCCCGCCAGTTGAAGCTCGACCTGTACCGCGTCGACCTGGCCGGGGTGGTGAGCAAGTACATCGGCGAGACCGAACGCAACCTGCGGACCATCTTCGACACCGCCGACCGCTCCGGGGTGATCCTCTTCTTCGACGAGGCCGACGCCCTGTTCGGCAAGCGGACGGAGGTGAAGGACAGCCACGACCGCTTCGCCAACATCGAAGTGAACTACCTGCTCCAGCGGATGGAGGAGTACCGCGGGCTGGCCGTGCTGGCCACCAACCGCAAGACCGACCTGGACCGCGCCTTCCTCCGCCGCCTGCGGTTCCTGATCGACTTCCCGTTCCCCGACGCCGCCCACCGCCTCCGCATCTGGCAGCGGGCGTTCCCGGCGAAGACGCAACTGAATGGGGTCGATTTCGCCGCCCTCGCGTCGATGGAGTTGTCCGGCGGGAACATCCGCAACATCGCCCTCGACGCCGCCTTCCTGGCTGCCGGCGAGCGGGCGAAGGTGGGCATGGACCACCTGACCCGCGCCGCCCGCCGCGAGTGCGCCAAGACCGACAAGGCGTTCACCGAACCGGGGAGGCGGGCATGACCCCGACCATCGACATCGACCGGCTGGTGGTGTTCGCCGACGGCCCGGACGCGGTGGCCGACGCGGTGGCGGCCGAGGTGCGACGCTCGCTCGGCGACCGCCTGCCGGCTGAAGCGAACCATGTTGCCGTTCAGGTCGGCGGGGCGGTGGCCGACGCCGTTCACACACACGCCGGGGGGCCGCCGTGAGCAAGACGCACCAGACCCGCACCCCCGCACCCGCGGTCGCCCCGGTGCGGCCCGCGCCGGCGGTCGCCCGCACCCCCGCCCGCCCGCACGCCGTCGGCAATCAGGCGCTTCAACAGTTGCTCGACACCCACGCGGTGCAGGCCAAGCTGACCGTCACCCCGCCGACCGACGCCTACGAGCAAGAGGCCGAGCGGGTGGCCGACGAGGTGATGCGGGGCAGCCCGACGCCGGACGCGCCGACGGCGGACGTGTCGGCCGGGGCAGTCAGCCGTGCGGCGAAAGCCGAGTCGAAGGACGAGAAGAAGAAGCCCGAAGATCAGGTGAAGCGGGCCGAAGCCAAGAAACCGGAGGACGACAAGAAGGTGAAACGGGCGGAGGCGAAGAAACCGGAGGACGACAAGAAGGTGAAGCGGACGGAGGCCCCGGAGCCGCAGGAGGACGAGGAGAAGGTGCAGCGGTCGGCGGACGGGTCGGCGGTGCCGGACGTGTCGCCGGAGTTGGAGCGCACCTTGAACCGGCAAGCGGGGGGCGGGCAAGCGCTGTCGCCCGAGCAGCGGTCGTTCTACGAGCCGCGGTTTAATGCCGACCTGGGCAACGTGCGGCTGCACACCGACACCGAAGCGGCGGCGGCGGCGAGGGACTTGCGGGCGGAGGCATTCACCCGCGGGTCGGACGTGTACTTCGCGGCCGGCAAGTACCAGCCGCAGTCCGACGGCGGGCGGCACCTGATCGCCCACGAACTGACGCACACCTTGCAACAGTCCGGCGGCGGCCCGGTGCAGACGAAGCGCGCGGCCACCGGCAGCGGCCCGCTCGTATCCCCCGCGGCCGTGGTCCAGCGTGTTGCCGCGGGCGGCGGTGTGGCCGACCCAGGAGTGGTGACCGGCGACACCCTCACGTTCGACAAGCTCCCGGTCCCGAAGACCAAATTCCTGCGGTGGCAATCGCTGTACGCCCAGAACCTGCGCCGGCCGCAGGGGTACGACCGCGACGCCGACCCGACCGACCAGCGGGGGTTGTGGCAGACCGAGCTGGCACCGGCCGTGCGGGGCGAGTTGGAGAAGAAACAGCAGGCCGAAGTGACCGGCCCGCCCCCCGGTGGGCTGTTCGCCTACCAGCACATGCCGGCGGGCAAGGCGGCCGGCCCGCTCTACTTCGGCACCCTCGATCAGGTGGCCCGAGATCTCACCATCCCCCGCTGGTCGCCGGGCGGCGCGGCGAGCAAGGTGTACGAGGTCGATCACATCCTGGAGTTGCAGCTCTCGGGGGAGAACGCCACAACGAACATGGAATTGCTGGAGAAGCGACGGAATGCCTCCTCGGGCAGCACCCTGATGCACGCCATCCGCGGCAAACTGTCCGACCACCGGAAGCACCTGGAGGCGACGGGCGAGGTGGTGCCGGACGTCGACGAGTTGAAGAGCAAGTACACCCTGGTGTTCAAGGAGGGCACACAGGGGAAGGGGCAGGCCGCGACCGACGAGGACGTGTGGGCGAAGGACAAGATCAGTGACGGCAAGCACATGGCCGACGTCCACGCCCGCAACGTGGCCGACCTGGGCAGCGCGGACAAGGTGATGGTGATGATCGGTGCCGCCGGCACCCCGCGGGAGTTCGCCGCGGGCAGCCAACTGGCGGCCGCGGAGGCGGAGGCGTTCGCCCCGTTCCGTCTGACCGCCAAGACCCTGAACACCGCCCCCGGCGGGGCGGGCCTCGGCACCTTCACGTTCGCCGCCCCGCCGGACCACAAACACTTGAAGTTCGACGGCGAGCCGCCCCCCGTGGCGGTGAACAGGGTGGGGTCGGCCCTGTACCTCGGGTCGGTCGAGCGGTCGGAGTTGTTCAAGCTCTTCGGGCAGGTGCGGCTGAAGCATTTCAGCCCGGTCGAAATTGACACGGTGGACGTAGCCCCCGGCAAAGGGCTGCTGGTGTCCGGCCGCATTCAACCCGACATCCCCGTCCTCCGCGGCGCGTCCCTCGACTTCCTGCTGGTCGGCGACGACCTCACCCTGTTCAAGACATTCTCGAGCGGCGAGGTGCAAGTGCCCCGCCCGTTCGTCATCGACGACTGCTCGCTGACCGCCGCCATCAGCACGCAGAAGGGGCTGTCGCTCACCGGCCGCGTGGACTTCGGCGTCCAGAAGCTGGGCCGCGGGTTCGTCGAGGGGCGGGTGGGCACGAGCGGCGGGTTCGGGCTGGTCGGCGGATTCGACTTCGACTCCAAGACGTTCGACCCGGCGAAGGTGACAATCCAGTACGCCGATGGGAAATGGAGCGGCGAGGGCACCGTCGGCATCCCGGAGGGCAAGCTGAAGGGGGTGAAGTCGGCCACCATCACTGTCGGGTATGCGGACGAGGTGCTGCGGGCGAGCGGGTCGGCCGAGCTGAGCATCCCCGGCGTGCGGAGCGCCGGCGTACTGGTCAACTACAGCGAGGCCGACGGACTGACCATCAAGGGGAACGTCAACCTGGCCGACGGCATCCCCGGCATCCGCGGCGGGTCGGCCGAGGCGGAGGTGAAGCAGTCGCCGGCCGGCGACTGGTCCGTCACCGCCAAGGGCACCGCCACGCCCGCCATCCCCGGCATCGATTCGACCCTCGACGTCGCCTACGACAACGGGGCCATCACCATCTCCGGGCACGCCGCCCTGAACCGCGGAATGCTGAAGGGCGACATGACCCTTGGGGCGACGAACCGGGCGGTGGACGACCAGGGCAACCCGACCGGCCCGCCGGGCGACGCGCTCACCGCCTTCGGCAGCGGGTCGGCCACCATCACCTTCACCCCGTGGCTGGAAGGCACCGCCGGCGTGCGGCTGAAGCCGAACGGCGAGATCGAAGTGACCGGGCGGATCGGCCTGCCGTCGGCGGTGGACGTGTTCCCCGAGAAGAAGGTGGAGAAGAACCTGTTCTCGCTCGGCATGGACATCCCCATCGTCGGGGTGGCGGTGGCCGGCCAGCGGATCGGCATCTTCGCCACCATCCGCGGCGGGCTGGACGCGAGCGCCGGGTTCGGCCCCGGCCAGTTGCGGAAACTGTTCGCCGAGGTGACGTACAACCCGGCCCACGAGGAGGACACGGTCGTCCGCGGGCACGGCGAGTTTCACGTGCCGGCGCACGCCGGGTTGCGGCTGTCGGTTCGCGGCGGGCTGGGCGTGGGCATCCCCATCGTCAGCGCGTCGGCCAACCTGGAAGTGGGCGGGCAGTTGGGCATCGAAGGGGCGGCCGACGCCGCCGTGGACGTGAACTGGTCGCCCCGCACCGGCCTGCAACTGGACGCCACCGCCAGCCTGTCGGCGCAACCGAAGTTCAAACTGGACGTGACCGGCCTGGTGCTGGTGGAGGCCGACCTGCTGGTCTCGACCATCACCCTGTACGAGAAGCGGTGGCAGTTGGCGGCCGTCGAGTTCGGGTCGGACATGACGTTCGGCCTGACCTTCCCGATTCACTACAAGTCGGGCGAGCCGTTCGACGTGAAGCTGGACGACGTGCAGTTCCAACTGCCCGAGATCGATCCGGGGTCGATGCTCCGCGACCTGTTCGCCAAGATCGCGTGACACAGGAGATGCCGTGGCGACCGACTTCACCCGAACGCCGAAGCTCCAGAAGGGGGCGCTGGCCGTCTACCCGAAGCAGGACCGCGGCACGCAGCCGCGGCTGGTGGTGTTCCAGTACAACCCGGAGACCGTCCGCCGCACGCTCGCCGCCCGCGCCGCCCCGCCCGAGAAGGGGAACGCCGGTGCCGCCCGCGAGGAGGCACTGCGGGTGGGCGGGCCGCCGATCGAGACGATCAACCTGACCGTCTTCCTGAGCATGGCCGACCAGATGGAGTCGGCCGCGAGCGCGAAGGCGGTGGCCGGCGGTCTGATGCCGGCGCTCGCCACGCTGGAGTTGCTCCTGTACCCGTCCACGGAGGCGGCGCAAGCGCAGAAGCAGCAGGCGAAGCAGGGCAAGGCGCAGGTGGCCACGGCCGACCTGCCGCTCACGCTGCTGGTGTGGGGGCGGTCGCGGGTGGTGCCGGTGCTGGTGAGCAGCTTCTCGGTGTCGGAGGAGGCGTTCGACGAGGAGTTGAACGTGACGCAGGCGAAGGTGGAACTCGGGCTGAAGGTGCTGACGTACATGGAGCTGAAGGACACCAGCCTGGGGTACGACGCCTACCTGGGCTACCAGCGGAAGAAGGAGCAGTTCGCCGCCGCCGCCAAGCCGCGGGGCAGCGAGGGGAACATCCGCGACATCCTGAACGAGGCACTGAGACGGCCGACGGGGTGAGGTCTTCCGTCCACACCACACGAGGGTCCGCCGTGTTCTTCCGCGGTAGCCGATACGCCGCCGTCCCCACCGCCGAGGTGGTGATCGACGGCCGCACCGTCCGCTACGTGCGGGCGCGAGTCATCACCGCCCCGCCGGTCGATCGCCGGCACACGGTGCAAGAGGCCGACCGCCCCGACCTGGTCGCCCACACCCACCTCCGCGACTCCGAGCAGTTCTGGCGGGTGTGCGACGCCAACCGCTCGCTCTGGCCGGCCGACCTGTTCGCCGTCGCCGGGGTGGTGATCGACATCCCGGCGGCGGGGGAATAACCGAGTGGCCGAAGTCGGCTACCAACTGCTGCTGAACGGGAACCCGGTGCCGCCGCAGGTACTCGGGGCGGTGCTGCGGGTGCAGGTGGAGGACCACGCCGAGCTGGCCGACGTGCTGCGGCTGCGGCTGGCCGTCGCCCCGGCGGACGGGCGGGCCGGCGGGTGGACGGTGCTGGACGACGACCCGTTCCCGCGGCTGGCCAACGTGCGGGTGAACGTGACCGTCGGCAGCGGGCGGGCGGTGCCGCTGATCGACGCCTACGTGGTCGAGCAGAAGGCGACGTTCTCGAACGAGCCGGGCAAGTCGTTCCTGGACGTGGTGGCGTTCGACGCGACGGTGCTCATGAGCCTGGACGAGAAAGTGCGGGCGTGGCCGAACGCCACCGACGCGGACGTGGCCGCCGCGATCTTCGGCGAGTACGGGTTCACCGCCGACGTGGCCGCGACCCCGGTGGCGTACTCGGAGGAGCACACCACCACCGTGCAGCGGGGGACCGACGTGCGGTTCCTCCAGTCGCTCGCCGCTCGCAACGGGTACGAGTGCTTCGTCGATCTGGACCCGCAGTCCGGCCGCCCGGTCGGGCACTTCCACAAGCCGCGGGTGGACGACCGACCGCAGGGGGTACTGTCGGTGAACTCCGCCGAAGCGACCAACGTGAACAAGTTCGCCGCCCGGTTCGAGATGCTCAAGCCGGCGCAGGTGGTGGCCGCCGGGCTGGACATCGCCGCCGGCAGCGACCAGCAGGGGGACGCGACGGAAGGGGCGACGAAGCCGCTCGGCCGGGGGGCGACCGGGGTGGCCGATCGCCCGCGGCGGGTGCTGCTGAGTGGCACCGGGCTGAGCCGATCCGAAGAGTTGCAGGAGTACGCGAAGGGGGTGGCCGACGAACTGGCGTTCGCCATCTCCGCCGACGGCGAACTGAACGCGGTGGCCTACGGCGGGGTGCTGCGGGCGAAAAAGCCGGTGCTCGTCCGCGGGGCGGGCAAGCGGTTCAGCGGGGTGTACTACGTGCAGCGGGTGCGGCACACGTTTGCCGGCGACGGGTACGTGCAGCAGTTCAGCCTGAAGCGGAACGCGCTCGGGCTGGACGGTCGCGAGTCGTTCGCCGACGACCGCCCGCCGGCCTAACTGGAGACCGCTTGTGTCCGCCAACCCGTCCGCCGCCCGCCGCCACGCCCCGCAGTACGGCAAGTACCGCGGGCGAGTGGTGGACAACGACGACCCGAGCAAGCTGGGCCGGCTGATCGTCGAGGTGCCGGAGGTGCTCGGCCGGGTGCCGAGCGGGTGGGCGTGGCCGGCCCTGCCCTACGCCGGCGACGGGGAGGGGCTGTTCGCCGTGCCGCCGGTGAAGGCCGGGGTGTGGGTGGAGTTCGAGGCCGGCGACGTGTCCCGCCCGATCTGGACCGGCTGCTGGTGGGCGGACGGGCAGGTGCCGAAGACGGAAACCGGCACGTCCGCCGGGCCGAAGGTGAAGGTGCTGCGGAGCAACGCCGGGCACGTCATCGCCCTGGACGACGACGGCGGCACCATCAGCGTGAGCGACAAGGACGGCACGAACCTGTTGCGGATCAAAACGCAGGTGGGTGAAGTGCGGGTGGAGGCGGCGACGAAGGTGGTGGTGCAAGCGCCGCAGATCGAGCTGGTGGACGGGGCGTCCCACCCGCTCGTGTTCGGCGACTCGCTGATGCAATACCTGAGCCAACTGGTAAGCGTGTTTAACGCCCACCTGCACGCCGGCCAGTTGGCCGCGGGGGTGCTGCCCGTCACGCCGGCCCCGCCCGCCACCCCGATGACCCCGCCCACCCCCGACCTGTTGTCGGTGAAGGTAAAGACGGGCTGACCCCGGAGCACCCATGGCCAAACTGTTCCCCGGCAAGGTCGTGAAACCGAACACCACGACCGCCAAACTCGACCTCGCGAACAGCCTGGCGCTGGCGATCGACGAGGAGTTCAACAAGGCCCTCGCCGAGTTCAGCGGGATCTCGCCCCCGCCGACGGAAGGTGCCGCCGACCGCCAGTTGTTGTTCCTGGCCATCGCCCGCGGGCTGCTGAAGTACCTGAAGGATCGGCCCGACTCCTGGACTGCGAAGCCCGTCCTCACGGGAGGGCACCAGCACACCGTGGTCCCCGACATCGACATGGACTCCCCATGACTGCCCCGCCCGCCGCCCACCCGTTCCGCCTCGCCCCGGACGGCCGCACCGCCGCCGTCGGCCCGGACCGGCACGTGCGGGACATGATTTACCAACTGCTGTTCACCAGCCCCGGCGAGCGGGTGAACCGCCCGGACTTCGGGTGCGGGCTACACTCGCTCCTGTTCGAACCGAACGCCGACGTGCTGGCCGCCGCCACCGAGTTCCTGGTGACGGGCGCGCTCATGCGGTGGCTGGGCGACGTCATCCGCGTCGATCAGGTGGACATCCGCGCCGAAGAGGAGACGCTCCGCGTGCTGGTGGCCTACACCCGCCGCGACACCGGAGTGAGCGAGACCGCCGCCTTCACCCGTACCGTCAGTCGTCAGTAACCCCCCATGCCCCTGCCCGAACCCACCTGCCGCGACGACGCCCGCCGGGCCGCCCTCACCGGGCCGCTCCCGCTGTCGCTGCTCAACGCCATCGACTACCTGGAGGTGCAGCCGGGGTACGTCGTGCTGAAGGTGACGTTCCTCAAGTCGCCTCCCACCCTGGACGAGACGCACGTGCGGGTCGAAGGCGGGGTCCGCATCCGCGGTATCCGGGTGGTGGGCGTGCACCCGGTGCCAGGCGAGAACGCGGTGAACGTGACGGTGGACCGTTGGGGCGACCACAGCACGTACACTCTCGCCATCGATCAGGCGCTCGGCCTCGACCCGTACTACTCGCAGGTGGAGTTCCGCTTCACCGTCGATTGCCTGAGCCGGTTCGACTGCCGCACGCGAACCGACTGTCGGCCGGCCGACGAGCCGACCCCGCTCATCGACTACCTGGCGAAGGACTACGCCAGCTTCCGCCAGGCGATGCTCGACCTGCTCTCCGCCCGCGTGCCCGGCTGGACGGAGCGGCACGAGGCCGACCTGGGCGTCACGCTCGTCGAGTTGCTCGCCTACGTCGGCGACCAACTCAGTTACTACCAGGACGCGGTGGCGAACGAGGCGTACCTGGAAACGGCCCGCCTGCGGGTGAGCGTCCGCCGGCACGCCCGGCTGATCGACTACCACATGCACGACAGCGCGACCGCCCGCGCGGTGGTGGCGTTGGAAGCCGCGGTCAACGGCAAGGTGAAGGCGGGCACGCGGTTCGTCACCCGGCTGCCCGGCCCGCTCGGCCCACTCACCAAGCCGGGGCCGGTCATCCCGAACCAGTACGCCGCCCCCGCCGAGGCCGCCGGGGTGGTGTTCGAGTCGCTCGCCGACATGACCATCGACCCGCGGCTGAACGTGCTCCAGTTCCACACCTGGGGGAACGCGCGGTGCCAGTTGTGCGCCGGCGCGACCCAGGCGGACGTGCGAGACCCGACCAAGAACCTGACCGACGTGTTGAAGCCCGGCTCGCTCCTGCTGATCGAGGAGTACCGCAGCCCGGACACCGGCGACACCCGCGACGCCGACCCGACCCGCCGGCAGCTCGTGCGGGTGATTGATGCGACGAAGTTGACCGACCCGGTGCTGGGCAAAGAGTTGGTGCGGGTGTTCTGGTCGGCGGCCGACGCCCTCCGCACCAGCTTCATCCTGAGTGCCGAAGACGACCAGGGCAACAAGCACTTCGACGTGTCGGTCGCCCGCGGGAATCTGCTGCTGGCCGATCAGGGGCGGTCGTTCGACGACTGGCACCCGCGGCAGCCAACCGCGCCGAACGCCACGCCCGTGCGGGTCGGCTTCCGCCCGTATCGGTTCGCACTCGCGCAGGCCCCGCTCGCGTTCTGCCACCCGCGGCCCGTCGGCACGCCCCCCGCTTCCGAACTGTTGACCACCGACCCGAACGCGGCGCTGCCGTGGGTGACGGTGAGCACCACCCCGCGGGCCGGGACCACAGCACAGCCGTGGGCCGCCCTGCCCGATCTGCTCGCCAGCCGCTCGCTCGACACGCACGTGGTGGTGGAAACGGACGACGACGGGCGGGCGGTGTTGCGGTTCGGCGACAACGTGAACGGGCGGTCGCCGGACGGCCTGTTCGTGAACGTGGGCTACCGCACCACCCGCGGGGCGGCGGGGAACGTGCCGGCCGGGGCCATCGCCCACGCCATCGACGACGGCACGCTCGCCGGGCTGGTGGCGGGCGTGCGGAACCCGCTGCCGGCGTGGGGCGGGGCCGACCCGGAGCCGGTGGAGCGGGTGAAGCGGTTGGCCCCCGACGCCTTCCGCACCGGGTTACACCGCGCCGTGACCGAGGCCGATTACGCCCGCGCCGCCGAGTTGCACCCGGCCGTCGATCACGCCGCCGCCCGCTTCCGCTGGACCGGCAGTTGGCGGACGGTGTACCTGCTCATCGACCCGAAGGGGCGGACCGACCTGCCGCCCGACCTGCGGGCCGACATCCACCGGCACGTGTCCCGCTTTGCCCTGGCCGGGTACGACCTGGAAGTGCGGCCGGCCGTGTACGCCTCGCTCGACGTGGTGCTGGACGTGTGCGTCTGCCCGCAGCACCTGCGGGCGCACGTCGAGCGGGCGGTTCAAGACGCGCTCACCGGCCGCAGCGGGTTCTTCAGCCCGGACCGGTTCACGTTCGGCGACCCGGTGTACCTGAGCCAGATTTATGCGGCGGTGACGGCGGTGACGGGCGTGCTGTCGGTGACGGCCGCGCGTTTCCGCCGCACCGACCAGCCCGACCCGCTGCCGCTCGCCCCGGCGACGGCCGCCAACATCGCCGCCGGGCGGGTCGGCGTCGGCCGGTTCGAGATCGCCCGCCTGGACAACGACCCCGACTACCCCGAGCACGGCACGCTCGGCCTGACGACGAAGGGGGGCCGATGAGCGACTGCGCGTGCGACCCGTGCGACGGCACCCCCGGCCTGCCCGACCTGGTGTGGAACCGGCCGGGGCTGTCGGCCGTCGGCTACCGCCTGGGCACGTTCACCACCTTCCGCCACGCGCTCCGACAGCGGCTGCGTCGGCAGGTGGTGAACGTTTCCGGCCAACCGACCCGGCCGCTGGGCGAGTGGACGCTCGACGACCCGGCCGACTTCGGCGTGGCCCTGCTCGACCTGTGGTGCTACCTCGCCGACGTCATCACCTTCTATCAGGAGCGGACGGCGAACGAGGCGTTCCTCCGCACCGCCGTGTTCCCCGACTCCGTCCGCCGGCTGACGGCGCTGCTCGGCTACCGGCCGGCACCGGGGTCGGCCGCCGCCGCCCCGCTCGCCTTCACCCTGGAACCGGGCAAGCGGCTGACACTACCCGCCGGCCTGCGGGTGCAGAGCGTGCCGACTCAGGACGAGAAGCCGCAGAAGTTCGAGACGGGCGCACTGCTGGCCGCTGACGCGAAGCTGAACCGCGTCCGCGTGCGGCCGGTGCCGACCTCAGTCCCCGTGTTCGAGGTCGGCAACACGTCCGCGCCTCTGGGGCCAGACCCGCCGGCCGGGCTGGCGGTCGGTCAGGCACTGGTGCTGGTCGGGGCTGGGTGGGTGGAACAGAAGCAGGTAACGCGGTTGGAAGCGGATGACGGGCGGACGGTGCTGCACTGGTCGCCGGCGGTGGAGCAACCGAACGGCTCGGCGCTGTACCGCTGGGTGCGGAAGTGTGGGCTGTTCGGCGGCACTCTCCCGGCGGAGCGGCCGGAGTACCGCCAAATCGCTGGTGCTCCCGCCGGCCGGGTGGCGTGGCAAGTCACCCCGACGCCTGCCTCGACGTTCGTCGTGGACGCCGCCGTCGCCGCGGCGGAATTGGACGGACCGAACGACGCCTTCCGCCCCGGCCTTCAGGTGCTCGTCGTGGACGGCACCACGGTGCTGGTCCGCACCATCAGCACGGCGGAACTGGCGGTCGCCACTATCCTCCCCCCCCCCACCATCCCTCCCGCCCCAACCCCTCCCGCCCCCATCCTGACGGCACGGGTGACGCGGATTCATTTCACCCCGGCGCTCGGCGTGGCCATCGACCGCCGCACGGCGACGGTGTACCTGCTCGACACGCCCGCGATCAACCTGTCGAATCGCGTGTTCGGCGAAACGGTGGCGAGCGGCGCGAACGCCGTGTTCGTCCCGCTTCCGGAACTGCCAGAGTTGCTGCCCGGTCGAACCGTCATCCTCGACGACAAGCACACGAAACCGCACCTCGCCACCCTCACCAAGACGAAAAAGAGCGGCGAGGACGGCGTAGAACTGACGTTCACCCCGCCGCTGACGCGGGAGTTGGACGGTGCCACCGCCTTCGCCCTGTTGAACGTGACCACGGCCACCCACGGCGAGACGGTGGCCGGCGAAGTGCTGGGCGACGGCGATCCGGCTCAGCCGTTCCAGGCGTTCGCGGTGGCGAAGTCGCCGGTCACGCACCTGTTCGCGGCGGGGGCCGACCGCGGGGTGGCGAGCACGCTCGTGCTGCGGGTGGACGGCGTGCAGTGGGCGGAGGTGCCGGGGTTCGTCGGCCGCGGGCCGCGGGATCAGGTGTTCGTGGCCGACCGCGACGAGAAGGGGCAGACGACCGTCCGCGGGGGCGACGGGCGAACCGCCGCCGCCTTCCCCCGCGGGGCCGGGAACGTGACCGCCACGCACCGCTTCGGGCTGGGGGCGGCGGGCAACGTGCCGGCGGGATCGCTCCGCACGCCGCTGGTGCGGCCGGCCGGCGTGCGGGGTGTGAGCAACCCGCTGGCGGCCGTCGGCGGGGCCGACGCCGAAGCACCCGAACGGGTGCGGGAGAACGCGCCGAACAGCGTCCGCACGTTCGGCCGGGTGGTGTCGCTCCGCGACTTCGCCGACGCCGCCCGCGAGTTCCCCGGCGTGCTGAAGGCGACCGCCACGTGGGACCGCGACTCACTGACGGCGACCGCGCCGGGCGAGGACTCGCGGGGGGTGCGGCTGGTGGTGGTCGGTGCCGACCCGACCCCGCTGGCCGCGCCAGTGCTGGCGGCCCTCCGCGCCGACCTGGACGCCCGCCGCGACCCCTTCCTGCGGCTGACCATCGCCCCGCACACGCCCGTACCACTCCTGCTCTCGGTCGCCGTCTTCACCCGGCCGGCGTACGACGCGGCGACGGTCCAAGCGGCGGTGCGGGCGGCCCTGCTGAATCGGTTCGACCACCGCGCCGCCGCGCTCGGCAAGGCCGTTCACCTGAGCGACCTGTTCACCGCGGCGCAGGCGGTCTCCGGTGTGCAGGGGGTGGACGTGAACGAGTTCTGTTACAAGGCGTCCGCCACCGTGACCGCCCACGGGTACGCCGGACTGGTGGTACAGCCGCACGCCCGAATGTTCGCCGACGAACTGCCGAGACTGGCCGGCGACGACCTCGAAGTCGTGGGAGGCACGCCATGACCCCGCGCGACACGCCCGTCGATTTGTTCCGCCTGCTGCCGGCCGTGTACCAGACGGACGACATCGCCGCCGGCGGCGCGCTCCAGGCCGTGCTCGACCTGCTGAGCGAGCAGGCGAACCGGCTGAAGGGGGACATCGGCGGGCTGTGGGACGACTTCTTCGTCGAGACGGCGGCCGAGTGGGTCATCCCGTACCTGGGCGACCTGGTGGGCAACAGTCCGCTGCACCCGGTGGCCGGCAGCACGCGGGCGGACGTGGCCAAGACCATCTACTACCGCCGGCGGAAGGGCACGCTGCCCATGCTGGAGGAGGTGGCCCGCGACGTGACCGGGTGGGGCGCGCGGGCGGTCGCCTTCTTCGATCTGCTGGCGTGGGCGCAGAACGTGAACCACGTGCGGGCCACGCACACGCCCGACCCGGCCGCGAAGAGCCCGGCGGCGTGCGACCGCGTGGGCACGGTGAACCTGCGGAACCGCGACGCGGCGGATCGCATCGGCGGTGCGTTCGAGATCACCGCCCACACGGTCGATGTCCGCGGGCCGAACGCGACCAACGGGCGGTACAACGTGCCGAACGTCGGCTTCTTTCTGTACCGCCTGCAAAGCTATCCGGTGCTGGGCGACGCCCGCCCGGTGACCGGAAAACCGAACCGCTTCCACGTCAGCCCGCTCGGCCACGACGCCCCGCTGTTCACCCGCCCGCTGCCCGAACGGGACGCCACCGGGCTGGCCACCGAGTTGCACGTGCCGGCCCCCATCCGCCCGCTCGCCTTCTGCGAAGACGCGAGCGCCTACCGGCGGGTTTACAAGACGGAAGCCGACGCGAACCCGCCGTCGGGGTACGTCGGTCGCATCAAGCCGGCCGAGTTGGCCGTGGCGACCGCACAGCCGGCCGCGTTCTTCGTCGTCGCCGCCGACTGGAAGTCGCTCGCCCTGTTCACCGACGGGGCGAAGACGTTCTCCGCCCGCACCGTCTGTCCGGCCGACCTGAGCACGTGGGCCGACCCGCCGGCCGGTCAGGTGGCGGTGGACGTGGCCCGCGGGCGGATCGCCTTCGCGCCGTCTGAAGCGCAGGCCGGCGGGCTGACGGTGTGGGCGTGCTACGGGTTCAGCGGCGACCTCGGCGGCGGCCCCTACGACCGCCGCCGCCCACCGGTCGCCCTCGGCCAGCCGCCCCCCACCCGGCCCGACTTCATCACCACCCCGCAGGCGTTCACCGCCACCGGCGGCACGTTCACCACTGTCTCGAAAGGCGGCTCCGTCAACACCGCCGCGACGACCGGAGCGGTGAACGCCGTCGTGGAGATTACCGACAGCCGCACGTACACCGAGAGCCTGACGCTGACCGTCAGTGGCCGCGAGCTGGTAATTCAAGCGGCGAACCACCAGCGGCCGGTGCTGCTCGGCGACGTGAAGCTCACGGGGGCCGGCGCGGCGCGGGTGCGGCTCGACGGCCTCTGGATCGCCGGTCAGGTCGTCGTCGATGGCGACCTGGAGTTCCTCGAACTGGCACACTGCACGCTCGTGCCCGGCCTGCGGGTGAACGAGAACGGCACGCCGGAACAGCCCGGCCAGCCGAGCCTGCTCGTGAACGGCGAGGCGAAGCGGTTGAGCGTGAGCGTCGAGCGGTGCGTGACCGGCCCGCTGCGGCTGCCATCGACACTGGTCGGGCTGACGATCCGCGACAGCGTCATCGACTCCCCGAACTGGCAAACGGTCGGCGCGATCCCGGCCATCGGTGGCGTGAGCGGTGCGGTCGGCCCGCCGACGGTAATCGAGCGGACCACCGTGTTCGGAGCGGTCAGCGTGAAAGAACTGACGCTCGCCTCGGAGGTGCTGTTCACCGCCGCGGTGGTGGCCCAGCGGCGGCAGGCCGGGTGCGTGCGGTTCAGCCACGTGCCGGCCGGCTCGCTCACGCCGGCGCGGTATCACTGCCAACCCGACCTGGTGATCGACGGCCTGACGGGCGCGGCCGAGCAGGAGGTGGAGCGGCGGCGGGTCGCCCCGCGGTTCACCACCACCCGGTACGGCCAGCCGGGGTACGCGCAACTGCACCGGGCGACGGCCGACGAGGTCCGCACCGGGGCCGAATCGGGCACGGAGATGGGCGCGTTCGCCCACCTGCAACAGCCGCAGCGGGAGCACAACCTGCTCGCCCGCCTGGACGAGTATCTGCCGGCGGGCCTGACCCCCGCCCTGACCTTCGTGACCTGACCGCGAGGCCGACATGCACGGCGACTTCTCCCGCCCGAAGTTCGTGAGCGACCGCCCGTTCACCCGCGTCACCCAGTTGCAGGGGCGGATCGGGCTGGACGCCGACTTCAACACGCACGCCCTGCTCCAACACGACCGGGATGTCGCCACCCGCATCGACGTGATCGGCGAGAGCGGCGTGCCGAAGTACGGCGGCGGGTTCGCCCTCGCCGCCGCCGCCGGCGCGACCGACCTGACCATTAGCAAAGGCCGCATCTACCTGCACGGGTTCATCTGCGAACTGTCGGCCGACACGCCGTTCACGAAGCAGCCGTACTTCCCCGGTACCACGTTGACCCTGCCGCCGAACAACGGCGTCACCATCATCTATCTCGAAGTGTGGGAACTGCACCGCACGGGCGTGGACGCGCCGGAGATCCTCGACCCCGCCCTCGACGGCCGCGACACCTCCGGCCGCGTGCAGACGGTGTTTCAGGTGAAGGCGGTGAACGCCCCGGCCGGCACCGGGTGCGTCGTCCCCGCGACCGTGACCGCCGGGAAGGGGACACTGACCGTCCCCCAGGTGGTGCCGACCGTCCCAGCCGACCCGTGTGCGCTGAACGCCGAGGGCGGCTACCGCGGGCTGGACAACCGCCTGTACCGGGTGGAGATTCACGCCCCCGGCAACAGCGGCACGGCGACGTACAAGTGGTCTCGGGACAACGGGGCGGTGGTGTACCCGCTCAAATCTGGTGCCCCCTTGGGCACCACCGTGACGGGCGGGGCGGGCGGCAACTCCGTCGCCGTCACCCTCTCGCTGCCGCCCCGCGACGACGTGCTGGCCTTGCACAACGGCCAGTGGGTCGAACTGCTGGACGACGAGACCGAGTACCGCTCCGAGCCGGGGCCTCTGCTGAAGATCGACAAAGACCCCGTCCTCACACCGGACGGGGTGGGACTGTCGCTCGCCATCCCGGCGACCGCCACGGTGAAACTGCCGGGCGGCACACACCCGCGGGTGCGGCGGTGGGACGGGGCGTCGGGCGCACAGAAGGTGGGGGCGGCCGAGGTGCTGTTGGAAGACGACATCAAGATCCAGTTCGGCGGGTCCGACCTCCGCACCGGCGACTACTGGACGTTCACCGCCCGCGCGAACGGGAACGCGGTGGACGAGTTGAAGAACGAATCGCCGCACGGCATCACCCGCTACCGCACCCCGCTCGGCGTGGTCACGTGGTTGGGCGGGCAGATCAAGAGCATCACCGACTGCCGCAAGCCGTTCCCCCCGCTCACCGAGTTGCCCACCCCGACCGGCGGCAACACCGGGTGCTGCACGTTCACGGCCGGCGACGTGAACGGTTTGATCAAAGCCGTGAATGACGCGAATGCCGCGACGGGGACGGTGCGGGTGTGCGTCCTGCCGGGCGAGTACGACCTGAGCGTACCGCTGGACATCACCCGCCGGGATGACGACGGCCCGCTCATCCTCACCGGGTGCGGGCGGGCCTCGCACATCACCTGTAAGAAAGGGCCGGCGGTGCGGGTCCGCGGCGCGGCGAACGTGGTCGTCGAGAAGTTGGCCCTCAGCGGCCTGACGGCGGTGCTGGTGGAAGCGGGGGTGCAGCCGAACACGGGCGGAATCGTCCGCTCGAAACAGGTGATGATCGACTCCTGCCGCCTGACGGACCTGGAGAAGTTGTGGGCGGTGCTGGCTCAAGGCGACGACCTGGAAGTGTCCGAGAACACCTGTGCCGGCGGGATCGGCATCGGGCCGAGTTCGTACGGCGTGCGGGTCGAGCGGAACACCGTCCGCGGGGGCCGGCACGGGGTCGGCATCGGGGCCGAAGTGACCGGCCTGAAGGCGACCGACAAGAACTCGGACGCGATGCAGGTGGTGGTGCGCGGCAACAGCCTCACCAACTGCTCGGCCGGTGGGGTCAGCGTGCTCGCGCCGCTGCCCCTCACGGACAAATTCGAACTGCCGGTGGCGACGGACCTCGACGTGCTGGACAACGAGGTGACGATGTGCGGCGTCGAGGCCGCCAAGAACTGGCCGCGGGCCGGCATCCTCGTCGCCCGCACCGCCGGCGTGCGGATCGCCGGCAACACGGTTCGCTACTGCGGCCAGAAGAAGCACGCGGTCGGCATCTTCGCCGCACTCGTCGGCCACATCGAGGTGACGGGCAACACGGTGCTGGACAACGGCAGTCACGAGGTGTCGCCGAAGGAGTACCAGGGCGGAATCGTCATCCTCGGCGCGGTCGGCGGGCTGCCCAACGCCAGCGGGAGTGAGATCCCGAAGCGGTACGGGTACTACTTCTCCTCGCTCGGACTGGCGGCGGTGACGGTGACGGACAACCGGGTGGTGTGCCCGCTCGGGCCGGCGCTGCTGGTGAGCGGCGTCGGCCCGGCGGTCGTGACCGGCAACACCCTGGTCACCCGCGGCCTCGGCCCGTGGCCGGCGGACGACGCGGCGGGGTTTCTCAAACTGGCTGACGACCTGAAGCGGATGGCCCTCACCGCCGTCGCCGTCGGCCCCCTGCCGCTCGACGATCGGGCGTCGTTCCTGAAGGCACTGGACGCCGACAGCCGGTTGCGGTTCGAGGGGAACCAGGTGACGCTGGCCGTGGGCGACGTGACCGGCAGCGAGTACGGGTACGTCTGCTGGCCGGCGGACGCCGCCGTGTCGGACAATCAACTGCTGGCCCGCACGACTCAAGGCTCCAAAGCGACCGCGCACCTGGTGGTGGCCGTCGCCAAGACGTTCTCCGACACGGACACGAACACGGTGCGGGTGATCGGCAACCGGGTGGTGGAAGTGCCCCCCAAGAAGGACTTCACGTCGCTGCTGGTGGAGACCACGCAGAAGCAACCGCCCGTGATCGTCGCCCTCAACCAGACGACCGGCGAGATCCGCGTCGGGGTGCCCCCGCTCAGTGGCGTCACCCCGCTCCCCGCCGCCGCCGCCCCGTTCGCCACCGGCAACCAGCGGAACGTCTGACCACACCGGCCGCCCGCGGAGGCCACACGTGACTGCCGGCGTCCGTGAGGGTGGAGGTGTGCGTAACAGGTGAGCTCCCCCCACCCGTCGGCGACTTAATCTCACCCGCATCCGTGTCAAACTCTCTTGACGGCGGGCTACCCCTCGCCCGTCACCCGCGGCCCCATTCGCCACTCGTTGGCGGCGGGGCCGCAGGCGTTCCCGGGCTGGCGACGCGCTGTCGCTCTGGCCGTTCCTTTTCCCACGGAGTTGTCACATGAAGACGCTACGTCCGCCGCCGGCAGACCCGCCCGCTCACGCACTGCGGGACAAGTTCGCGCTCGCCCGCCGCGAACTGACCGAGGCGCTGATCGAGCGGGACGAAGAAATCGAGCTGGTGCTCACCGCCCTGATCGCCGGCGAGCACGTGCTGCTCGTCGGCCCGCCGGGGTGTGGGAAGTCGCTGCTGCTCGACTCGGTGTTGAGGTGGACCGGCGGGAGCAAGTTCTCGATCCTGCTGACGAAATTCACAGCGCCCGAGGAAGTGTTCGGCCCGGTCAGCTTGACCGCGTGGTAATCGGCATCTAATTCTGGCTCTTCCGCAACTTTGGTGATGCTGTTCTCACCCCCTCGATCCGCACCCCGTCGGGGTCAGTCAGCGTTTGTGCCGGACGCGGGCGCGGAGCAACTTCATCCCGGCCCGCC
>JANNQE010000480.1:0-5366 GCA_031441625.1 Planctomycetia bacterium | reverse complement strand
CCCCCCCCCCGGGGGGGCCCGGGGGTGGGGTTTGGGTGGGGGGGGTCCCGCGCGCGTTCGGCGCGCGCCCCCCCACGCGACCCCCAATCCTTGGGTCGGCCCGACGGAAGCCGGCGCGGTACCCACCCTACCCATCCCGCTTCCCTGCGTCGCCCTGGTATCCCACCCGTCTGACCTCGACTGAGAGCATCGCGGTGCCTGCCGTCATCAACATCTCCGCGTACCGATTCGCCCCGCTGGACGGCCTGAAGGCGTTGCGGGCGCATCTGACGACCGTCTGCCGCGAGTGGGGGCTGAAGGGGACCATCCTGCTGAGCACGGAGGGGGTCAACCTGTTCGTGGCCGGCTCCGCCACGGCGGTCGATCAACTGCTCGCGGTGCTGCGTTCCACCCCCGGCCTGGAGGGACTGGAACCGAAGGTGAGCGAGAGCCAAGAGCAGCCGTTCTCGCGGATGCTGGTGAAGATCAAGAAGGAGATCATCGCGTTCGGCGTGCCGGGGATCGACCCCGCCCGCCACCCCGCCCCGCGGCTGAGTTCGCGGGAGCTGAAACTCTGGCTCGACGAAGGCCGCCCGTTCACGCTGCTCGACACGCGGAATGAGTTCGAGGTGCATCTGGGGACGTTCGACCGCGCCACTGCCATCGGCATCCGGCACTTCCGGGAATTCCCCGCCGCGGTTGCCGGGCTGTCGCCGGCCGACCACCCGCACACGATCGTGACCTTCTGTACGGGGGGCATCCGCTGCGAGAAAGCCGCCCCGTACCTGCTGCAACAGGGGTTCGAGCAGGTGTACCAGCTCGACGGCGGCATCCTGAAGTACTTCGAGGAGTGCGGGAGCGAACACTTCCGCGGCGAGTGCTTCGTCTTCGACAAGCGGGTCGGGCTGTCAGCCGAGTTGGAAGAAGCGAGCTGCCGGGTGTGCTTCGCGTGCCAGAGCCTGCTGACGCCCGAGGAGCAGGCCAGCCCGCTCACCGTCGAAGGGGTGTCCTGTCCGCGCTGCTACAAGTCGCCGGAGCAAGTCCAGGCGCGAGCACTCGCCGACCGCCGCGAGAAACTCCGGGACGTGACGACCCCGCTGCCCGGCCGACGCCCGCAGGACAACTTCCGCCCGTTGCACGTCTCCGCTCGTCACGACGGCGTCACGCTGCTGGATCTCGTGTGCGAGGTCTTCACCCACATCCCCCGCGACCACTGGCAATCGACCATCCAGACGGGCGATCTGGTCGATGCCCGGCACCACCCCGTCACGGCGGCACACGTCGTGCGGCCCGGCGAGAGGTACTTCACCCGCGAGCGGCTTCAGGTTGAGCCGGACGTGAACGCGGGGATCGAACTCCTGCACGAGGACTCGGCGCTGATCGTGGTGAACAAGCCGGCCCCGCTGCCGATGCACCCGAGCGGCCGATTCCACCGCAACACGCTGGAGTGGATCCTCCGCCAGGTGTACGCCCCGCAGAAGCCGCGACCGGCCCACCGCCTCGACGCTAACACGTCCGGGGTTGCCGTCTTCACCCGCACCGCGGCCCACGCGAAAGTCTTGCAACCGCAGTTCGAGCGGGGGGAGGTGCGGAAGCGGTATCTGGCCCGCGTGATCGGGCACCCGCCGGAAGACCGCTTCGAGTGCATGGCCGCCATCGCCACCACGGAGGGGCATTGCGGCGCACGGGTCGTGGACGAGCAGGCGGGCGTCCACGCGCACACCGCCTTCGAGATGCTCGAACGGTTCGCGGACGGCACGTCACTCCTCTGCGTGACGCCTCACACGGGCCGGACGAATCAAATCCGCGTCCACCTGTGGCACCTCGGCTGGCCGATCCGCGGGGACGCCATGTACCTGCCCGGTCACACCCTTGGTGACGTGCAAACGCACGCGGTGGGCGACGCCCCGCTGAACCTGCACGCCTGGCAACTGACGTTCACGCACCCGATGCACGGCGAACCTGTCACCTTCCAGGCCCAACCGCCCGCGTGGGCCGAGACCGGGTCTGGATCGAGCCAGAAAGGAGTCTGGCGGCCGACATTGATGAACGTGCCGCACGAGGTGCTCGCCGAACACCGGCCGGAACCGCGGAGGGCCGCCGCCCACGCGACCGACGACGCCGAGTCCTGACCCGCCACGGCGGCACTCCGGCCGCGTTCGTTTCACCCGCCACTTTTCTGTCCGGCGTGCGACAATATCGCAGCCCCCCCCGGCGAATCACCCTCACGCCTGCGATGATCGACCCCCACCGGAACGCCCCCCCAATGGCCGCCGTCAAAACCGTCGTTGCTTCTGGGTTGAAGCTGTGCGAGCCGCTCATCTGCGTCGGGCTGAAGGCGGTGTTGCAGATTCCGGAAGGGGCGGTCGATGCCGGCATCAAGTGGGTGAAACAGCGGTTCACTGACCACTCGCTCGTTCTCACCAACGCCGTTTCCACCGCCCATGATCGGGCGTGGCAGGCGGTGGCGCTGGCGCTCGCCCCAGACTCGTTCTTCAGTCACGTCACCAACCTGTTCCGCGACGGCGACCTGAAGGCCGTGCAGAAGCAAATCCGGGAGTTCATCGCCGCCGCCGACACCGGCTTCGAGCACACCTCCGCACACTTGCGGGCGAACGCCTGCAAGGAACTGGAACGATTGAAGAAGGACGGCCGGTTGGCGACCGAGGGCGTCGAACTCACCTCCCTCGACCTGACGCGGTTCGCCAGTGCCGCGAAGGTAGCCGACGATGCCCACCGAGCCATTCACCACATCGCCGCCGACCTGACCGCCGACGCTCCGCACCTCGCCCAAGTGCTCACCCTCACCCCGCCGGGTGGTGGCACCCCGCTGCTGGCTGCCGCCTTCGCCTACTTCCTCCGCCGCGAGATTGCAACCAACGCCGAACTCGCCCGCGAACTCACCCACGACCAACTGCACCTACTCACCCTGAAGCAGCAGGCCGGGTTCGCCAACCTGGAACTGTCGCTCGATTCCAAGTGGGGCGAACTGTTCGAGACTCTCGGCGGGTGGTTCGCCACCGCCGACGCCGACCTCGCGGACATCAAGGCGAAGTTGGAGCAACTGCTCGAACAACATCAGGTGTCGAAGAAGGCGGAATCGCCGCTGCGGGTGTCCGTCACCAGCGAGGCCGAACTGCAACGGCTGAAGAAGCTCCGGGATCGCCTTCGCCAGCAACCGCCCGAATTGGTGGACGCCGAGTTGCAAACCCTTCTCGGTGACGGGTTGGCCGCTGCCGGGCAGTACGCCGACGCCGCCACCGCCCACGCTGCCGCCGCTGACACGGCGAAAGAAGAGTCCGACCGCTCCGCCGAAGAGGACGCCGCCTACAAGCAATTCAAAGACGCCTGCGAACTGAAGCAATGGGACGCCGCGCTCGCCGCCCTCAACCGTGCCGTGGCACTGGACGAGAAGCGGTTCCGCCCGGTGCCCAAACACTACGTCATCGAGGCGGTGCTGGGGGCCGGGTCGTTCGGGGTGGTGCTCAAGTGCCGCAACACCATCTCGTTCGACGACGACGGCAACGAGCTGGTGCTGGCCGTGAAGACGTTCCGGGAGGCCGACCTCGAACGCCCGCTGAAGAAGGTGTTCGGCGAAGCGCACACGCTCAAGACCCTGACCCACGAGAACGTCATCCGCATTCACGACCACGGGTACGCCGACGCCGACGGGCAGACGCGGCCGTTCGTGGCGATGGAGTTCGTGGCCGGTGCGACGCTCGAAGACCACCTGAGCCGGCACGGCAAACTGACGGTGGCCGACTTCACCGCCATCTTCCGGCAGATCGCCGCCGCGCTGCACGCCGCCCACACCGGCCGCCGGCAGATTATCCACCGCGATCTGAAGCCGGCGAACGTGATGGTGTGGAGGGACCGCGACGAGTGGCGGGTGAAGGTGATCGACTTCGGGCTGGCCGTGCGGGGTGCGGTGCGGACGGCCAGCCTGAGCGTACCGCACTCGCTACGGGCCACGCGCGAGAAAGCCGTGACGGGCACCATCAAGTACGCCGCCCCGGAGCAACTGGGCGAGAAGCCGTACCCGGTCGGCCCGTGGTCGGACGTGTTCGCGTTCGGCAAGACGGCGATGGAGGCGCTGCTGGGTACGGTGCAACCGACGCCCCGGCACTGGAAACAGTTGCCCGAAGTGTTGGCCGATCTGCTCGCGCGGTGCGTGGACGAGGAGTACGACGCGAAGACGCCGGACGACGGGCGGTTCCACGGGTTCGCCCCGGTGCTGGCGGCTCTTGCTGCGGCCCCCCCACCCGCCGGGTTCGCTCCGCTCACCCCGGCGACCTCCCCCACGAGGGGGGAGGTGGGGGTAGCTGGTGCCTCGCCATCGGCCACCGAAGCGGACAAGTCGAAACCCACCTCCCCCCTCGTGGGGGAGGTCGGAACGCGAAGCATTCCGGGTGGCGGGGCGAGCGAACCACCTGCGGCGAAGAACCCAGCCACGCACACCTCCCCCCTCGCGGGGGAGGTCGGAACGCGCAGCGTTCCGGGTGGGGGGGCAGTCGTCCCTCTCGTTCCGCTCATCGGTGCCGAGCCGAAGTTGGTGGTGTCGGTGGCCAAGCCGGTTCGCAAAGCCGGCGACCTGTTGACCCTCGACCTGCCTGGCGGGTTGAAAATGGCGTTCGCGTGGTGCCCGCCGGGGACGTTCATGATGGGCAGTCCCGCGTCGGAGAAGGAACGCGAGGACGAGGAGCAGCAGCACGAAGTGCGGCTGACAAAGGGGTTCTACGCCGGCGTTCACCCCGTCACGCAAGCGGAGTGGAAAGCAGTGATGAATACTGATCCGAGCCACACCAAGGGGGCGAACCTGCCGGTGGAACAGGTGAGTTGGGAGGGTGCCCAGGCGTTCTGCAAGAAGGTCCGCGAACTGAGCGGCAAGGCGGTGCGGCTGCCCACCGAAGCGGAATGGGAATATGCCTGCCGTGGGGGGACAACGACGCCGTTCTACTGGGGCGGCGAACTCAACGGCACGCAGGCGAACGTCGACGGCAACCAGCCGTATGGCATAAAGACGAAGGGACCGTGGTTGGAGAAGACGACGCCGGTGGCCAACTTCGCAAAGAAGTTCCCGCACCCGTGGGGGTTGACGGACGTTCATGGAAACGTCTGGGAGTGGTGCATCGACTTGTACAATCTCGGGTTCTACGCCCGCTCGCCGAAGGAGGACCCGGAGGGTCGGGATAGTCAACAAAAGCTTCGCGTGCTGCGTGGCGGCTCCTGGTACAACAATGCCAGTCGTTGTCGCGCCGCCAGACGCAACTGGGACTGGCCTTCGGCTCGGGACTTCAACTACGGTTTTCGAGCTGTGTTCTGCCTGGACTAACCGGCCGGGCGTTGCCTTGGGCTGAGGGAGGCCGCCCCGAATCCATGTGAACGGC
>JANNQE010000479.1:0-8337 GCA_031441625.1 Planctomycetia bacterium | reverse complement strand
CCGTAAGCCCGGCCCGCCGACCAGAGTGTCCATCCACCCGCGGATCCGCCACAGGATGTCGCCGGCGTACCACCCGTTGCCCCCGCCGATCCGACACACGGCCGCGAACACCGACCGGGGGTCGGCCGAGACCTCCACCGATCGCCGGTCGGTGAACACGGTGCCGCCGGCCCACTCGGGGTCGCCGGGTACGGTCCCGGCTGCCGACCACCGCGTCTCGACGTCGTTCGCCTCGACACTCCGGATCGCCTGCCGGATGGACTCCCGCACCCCCAGCGCCCGGTGGGGCATGAGCCGCTGGGCGTCGCCGTTCGTCACCACCACGCGGTTGCGAAGCCCTTCGGCGAGGGGGCGGGCGACGCGGTAGGACACCGGCGTGACCAGGCCGATCCAGAGCGAACTCAGCCGCGGGGTGAGGAGGGGGATGGGCATCACCAGCCGCTTCGGCAGGCGCAACTCCTCGGCCATGATCCGCATCAGTTCAAAGTACGGCAGCGCGTCCGGGCCGCCGATCTCGAGCGTCTGACCGGCCGTTTCCGTAACCCCGAGGCAGCGCACCAGCCAGTGCAGCACGTCGTCGATGGCGACCGGCTGAGACTCGGTGCTCACCCACGACGGCGTGACCATCACCGGCAGTCGCTCGACCAGGTAGCGTAGGATCTCGAACGACGCCGACCCGGCCCCGATGATCATGGCCGCCCGGAACGTGGTCACCGGCACGCCGGCCGATGCCAGTTGGTTCTCGACCTCCCGCCGCGACAGCAGGTGGCGACTCAAGCCCGCCCCCATCTCGCCGAGGCCGCCAAGATAGATGATGCGACCGACCCCCGCGCGGGCCGCGGCTCGGGCGAAGTTGGACGCCAGCAGGCGGTCCCGCTCGGCGTACTCCCCGCCCGTCGCCTCCAGAGAGTGGACGAGGTAGTATGCGGCGGAGCAGCCTTCGAGTTGGCCGGCGAGTTGGTCCACATCAGACATGTCGCCGGTCACGACCTGCACGTTCGGGTCGGCCCGCCAGGCCCGCTCGTCGAGTTTCCGCGGCTCGCGGGCCAGGCACCGCACCCTGTGCCCCGCCGCGAGGAGGGCGGGGACCAATCGGCCGCCGACGTAGCCGGTGGCCCCGGTCACGAACAACGGGCCGGGAGTCGGTTCATTCGAACTCACGGGACAACCTGCACTCAAGTTGATGGGAGGACGAGGCGGAGGAGCGGGGTGGTGTCGGGCAGCAGTTGCACCCGCCCGAGCCACCCCACGCGGACGTACAACCGGATGTTCGTCCGGACCAGCACCTGGCGCAGCGAGCCGGCGACGTGACGCCACGACCGCCGCAGCCGCATCAGGGCGAGTAGGGTGCCGAGGCTGCCCGGCACGAGCGTAACAGTGTCACCGTCCGCAATGATGCTCACCGGCCGGCCGTTGACGAACCCGTCGAGACGGCCGGCCAATATTAGTTTGGGGTTGGGCCCAGGTCGCGGGTGCGGATCTTCACGGTGCCACTGAGCACCCACTCGGCGTGTTCCGCCTCCGGGCCGGTGCCGCTCGGAACTTTGACGTGCATGTCCACGAATTCGTAGGCGATCTCCGCGTTCCGGCCGGTCAGCCGTTCGTACAGCGCGACCGCCAGGTCGGGCCAGTTGTTCGTGTGCTGAGGGTTCATTGAAGCCTTCGAGAGAGGTCGGGCGGTCGGACAGTTTCGGCGGCAGACAAGTCCTCGTGCCCAATGATGGTAGTCACATCACCGCGCAAACTACCAACTCTCATCGCCAGCCGCAGGCGCGCGGCGAATGCCGACCTCGTCCAGCACACATCTCGCGGCCGTAGCACCCGAAAGGAATGCCCCTTCGACCCGCCCGCTCGAAAGCCAGTCGCCGCACACCGCCAACCCGTTCTCGGCGTCGAAAAGGACCTCTCGCCCGGAAGGATCGGCACCCGCACTGTACCTCCAACGGTGTGCGATTTGGTGAGCCGCTTTCGGGAGGACACACCCGACGGCCGATTGAAATGCCATGAGCAACTGGGGGCCGACCGCGTCCGCTGACTCTTCCAGGTGGACCGCGGACCACTCCGGACTGGCGTGGAGTACCCAGCAGTCGGAGCCGCGCGGGCGACCGGGTTTGGAACTGTTCCGGGCAACCCAGGACAGCGGCGAATCGTGGACGAATGCCCCGTCCCACGGCACGTCGAGCCGGGCCGCGAACGCCGTCAGCACCGACCAGCATGGGATCATCGGGACGCCCATGGCCTCGACCGCGAACGGGTGCGGCACGAGCAGCACCGCCGCCTGAGGGGCGGGGAGGGCGACGATCAGGAAGTCGAATGAACCGTATCCGCCCCCCGACACATCGACCAACTGCCACCCTGCGTGAATCATCGTGCAACGAGAGATCGGGGTTCCGTCCTGCACGGCAAGGCCCGCAGCCAGGTGAGCGGCGACCGCGGACATTCCCGGCACCCCGACGTACCGCGATTGCGGGGTCGTGTCATCGGCGGCACCGCCCTGGAGCTTCACGACCCGCCCGCCCCACTCGGCCACGACCCCCCGATCCAGGCATCCTCCGACAAACCGTGCGAAGTGCGAGTTTCGCGGGGTGAAGTACTGCGCCCCGTGATCGAAGCATAGGTCCGGATTGACGCGGCGGGTGGCGGTCCGCCCGCCGGGGCCGCGGCCCTTGTCGAAAACAGTTACGGCGAACCCGTGGTCGGTCAGCATGCGGGCGCAGGTCAGCCCGGCGATCCCGGCACCTACGACGGCCACCCGCCGCACCGGGTCGTGCCAGGGCCGGATGATACTCGACGGGTGGCATTCCGATGTGATTCCGGAGTCGTGTTCCTTGACCTTGGCGTCCGCATCTTGCGGCCGGTCACCAGCCGGTTGAACAGGCTCATGCGGGGGGTCGGGAAGTTGGCGGGGCATCTCGTTCTGCGTGGGGTTAGCGTTCGACCCAGTCAGAGCAGGAGTAGCGGTCGGATGTCGCGTGTCAACGACAACGGGCATTGTCGAGCGGATGAGACAAGATCGCGTTTACCGATCGCAACTCCGACCCACAAACAACAGCCAAAAAAATCCCGCGACGGATTGGGCGGCGGCCCAGAAATGCTTCCTGTTCCCGACCGACGAGGCGTTCGCCAAACTGCCGGCCGGCATTTTGAACTCCGGCGGGTACTGGCCACGCACTTTGGTCATCGGTGGGTCTCCGGGTCAGTTGAGGATCCACCGCGTTCCTACTGTCCACGATCCCTGGGGAACTTCAATCCGGGTGCCCGTCGTCACTGGACGTCGGCGGGTCTGCATCACCCCGAAACGGAGTTCCCCATGCGTCAGGTCTGGTTCGCGGTCGTTGTTCTCGGTCTGTGGGCGACGTCGTCCTCGGCTGGTCCGGTCTACCTCGCCCTCGGCGACTCCAGCGCGTTCGGAGAAACCGACCGTACCCGCAACCCGTCCGATGGCGACCGCGGGTACGTGCGGCCGTTCGCCGACTACCTGGCGTCGGTGTACGGCACCCGCCCGACGGTGCGGAACTTCGCCATCAACGGCGAGACCACCGGCAGCTTCTTCGCCGGCACCGGGCGGGTGTCGTCCGACGGCCAATCGCTGAACACCAACTACGAGGGCGTGGGGCGAAACCCGTACTCGCAACACCAACGACTCCAGGACGAGTTCGGCACTCCGGCGGCCAACGGCCAAGTGCGAGCCGTGACGGTCCAGTTCGGGGCGAACAATCTGGACGCCGTGGCCAGCACGCCCGGCTTTCTCGGGCTGCCGCCGAGCGAACAGCAGGCCCTCGTCGCCGCCGTGCTCGCCGACACGCAAGCCGACTACCTCCGCATCCTGGCCGACGTGCGGGGCCGGTTCCCGACCGCGGACCTCTATACCCTGGGCTACCACAACCCGTACAACGGCGACCCGACCCACCCGTTCTTCCCGGTCGCCGATCCGGCCGTTCGCGGGTTGAACCAGGTGATCGCGGGCGTGTCGTCGGTGCCGCAGTTTCAAGCCAAGTACGTCGACGTCTACAACGCCATCCACCCGGAGGAAGCCAGGCTGACGCTCATCGACACCTGGCAGACCGACCCGGTCAACTACGTTCACCTGAACGCCGCCGGCTACCGGGCGGTTTCGGCCGAATTGATTCAGACGGCCGGCGGGCCGGCGAACGTGACCGATCCGACGACGGTGGTGTTACTCGGCGTGGGTGGACTGGTGCTGGCCGTGCGTCGCTGGCGGCGGTCGGTTCGCCCGGCCCTCATCGAGGGGTGATGCCGTTCCGCCGTTGAGCGAGGCCCAGCAGGCGGCGTCTGTGCCGAGGCCACACGAGAACGGCGGGGCGTTCGTCGAGGCGAGTGAAGGGGCCGACGCGCGGCGGCCGGCACACGTTTTCCCAGAAGGTTGATGGCGAACGGGCGTCGTCGGCCATAACGAAGAGTAGGTCGTTCGCCACCACCGTGGGGTCCGCCATGTCCGACGCTCCTCCTCCGCCCGCACCCGCGGCCCAAACTCCGCCCCCCAAGCGGATCCGCCGGTGGCCGACGGCGGTGGTCACGTTCCTCCTCACCTCCGCCGTTGCGTTCGTCGTCGGGCGACACGTCGTGCTGCACGTCTTGCCGAAGCAGGAGTGGTGGGTGCGACAAGACCCGAAGGCGTTCGACGACGACCCCCGCGCCCAAGGCGAGTACCTCGAACGGGTGCTGTACTCCGAGTTGTCGGACGAGTCGAAGTTGAACCTCCTGTTCGAGGTGTTGGGCAGCCGCTCCTCGCTGAACGACCAGTCGCAGTACCCGACCGACGAGGCCGACGACAACTCCCGCACCCTCCGCTATGCCGCCTGGAAACTGGAACGCGGGGCACAGAAGGAACAGAATGGGGTGGGCAACCGCTACCCGTACCTGTGGGAGCCGTTTGTGGACCTCCAGGTGGCGGTGCTGTCGAACCCGGCCGCGAAGCCGAACGCCCAACGGAAGGCGATGTTCCTGTTCAACATCGCCATTGAGTTGGCCCGGAAGAAGTACACTTGGGGCGCTGCCGACGTCACGGGGCTGCCCTCAAAATATGGCATCGCTCCTTCCACCAGGGCGGAAGACGACTCGGGTCGGGCGATCCAGCGGGCCACCCCTCACCTCGTGCCGTTCCTCACCTCGCCCGACGTCCACCTGCGCCGGCTGGCCACCCGTGCTTTCGCCTGCATCGGGTGGAACTCTCCTCCCGGGCCATTGAGGAGCGCAGTCCAGGTTTTCCCGTCGGCCGAGTTGATCGGTTGCCTGACGGACGCCGACTGGCGGGTCCGCCGGAACGCCGCCCTTGCGCTCAGTCACGTGCCAAGGCAGGACGTGCCGCAAGCGTTTCCCACGCTCATGACTCGGTTCGCCAACGAGACAGAACTGGAGGCCCGACTTGAGGTGATCCAGACACTCGGGCAACTGGACACGACGAAAGACTGTGACCCGCGGCCGGCGTTCGCGGATTTTCTGAACTCCCAACGCCCAGAGACCGAGCACCACGGGGTGTCGGCCTACGTGTACCTGGCGCTGACTCGCCTCGATGCCACCACCCACGAAACGGTGCAAGCGGCTGTGGCCCGGCTGAACCGCAGGAAGCCATCGGATGGCGGGATGGACGTGACCGCGGCGGCCGTCTTTCTTGGGGGGTGTTCGTTTTCTCAAGCCGCGGGGGAGGCGCTGCTCACCGCGATACGGGCGGAGTGGGCTGAGTACCGGAACGGGAAATGGAGTCGGGGCTACTTGGATTCCAGCCTGTTCACGTTTGTGTACGCCCTGCTGAAACACCGCGAGGTGGCCCGCACCGCGGTCAGCGTTCTGATCCACCTGATCCCCGCCACGCACGTTGGCAGGTACGGCTTCGGCGTTCAGACCCGGATCCCACCGAGCACGCGGTATCAGCAGTTCCCTCCCCGACAGCCGGTGCTATGGGGGGATGACGAGAGAATCCCCGAGGGGTGGCTGGCCGCCGAGTTGGAAAGGCTCGGCCCGCCGGCCAAGTCCGACCTGCCGGCGTTGCGGGCGCTGCTCGACTACGATGGCGAACACATCACCAAGCCGATGGTCTATCAAGAAAGTGCCGAAGCTATCGCCCAGGTTCGCCAGGAAGCGGCGAAGGCGTTGCTTCGTGATGCCGTCGCTGGGGCGAAGGACCGGCGGGCCGCGCTAGAAGCGGTCCGCGACGACTCGGCCAGCCACTACGAACTCGTCGCCCAGGCCAAAGCCGAACTGAAGAAACTGATGGAGAAGTGAACCGGTTCATTCAGCCCCGATGGGCACGAGCAGGACGATCGGTTCCTTGTGGACGCCGTTCATGAGCACCCAACACGTCCCGTTGCAGATGGCGTTCGAGATCGGGTAACTGGAAGGCGAGGAGTCCGAATTCGAAGACCTCCTCAACCGGTTGGTGGAGGCTCGGGCGGCTGTGAACAGCCGACTCCGGCGAACGGACGAGGCACACGCGGAAGTCGAAATCGCACTCGGACCGGTTCGGGTGGAGGGCGAGGGGGGTGCCGCAACTGCTGCCGGCGATGGTCATCCCGGTGGTCGCCTTCAAGACGGTGCGTGAGTTCGCCCGCGAGTTGTCCGGTCTCTATGCGTACAACTTGTTTGGCCACCGCCCGACGGTCGGCTGGCGGCTGCGACTGGAGCCACCCGCGGCGGTCGATCTGTCGCAACTGACCGAAGTGCAGTTGCTCTTCGACACGCTCACCCTGGCGTGACCCGGACCGCTGCTGGATGGTCGATGGCTGCCCTTCACCCGCCCGGCGGCGAGTTCGACGCCGGGTGTGTCTCGACCGTGAGCGGCCGTCGTCGAACTTCTGATCGGTAAAGAAAAGCATCCCGGTTCGGGGACAGGGCCGTTGGCGACCCCGCACCGGTTCCCGGTAGGAGAACGGGTGCGGGTCAGCGGGCAGCGGCTCACCTCCCGATTGACCGGTTTCAGATTCGTGTTCTTCTTCACGGCGTTCGAGACCGCCCGGCGGACGGCGGCGCTGAACGCCTTCCCGTTCAGCACACGGCGGACGGCCCTCACGTCGGCGTCGGGCAGTTTCTCGGGGATGCGGAACGTCACGTGCCACTCGTCGAGCAGGACGGTTTTCGGCAAGAGCGGGCCTCGGGGAGTGGAGGAGGTGGGTGACGGGGAACGCTTCTCGTCCGCACGGGCTGACGCACCGGGGTGGTGCGCGACCGGCCGGACGAATCGCATTCCCCGTCACCTAACTCGTTCAACGTGCGGCGAGCCAGCCGCCCTTCCGTAGGCCGCCCGTCAATTGGGCGACGGCGGCGGTGACCGCCGCCCCCACCCCGCTCACCGCCGCGGCCAGGGCCGGCGGGCAGAAGCGATAGACGAGCAGGGCGGTCAGCCCGGCCGCCAACCCGACGCCGAGCGTCACCAGGGCGATCCGCTTGAGCGGCAGCACGGCGGTGAGCATGCGGGCGGTGAGCGTCACGGCCTGCACCGCCGCCGTCGCCCGGTCGAGGGCGGCGTCCTTCCACTGCGTCAGCTTCGCCTTCAGCACCTGCCACCAGTTCGGCTTCGTCACGGTCGGCACCGTCGGGGTGGGCGGCGCGGTCGGCACGCCGGAGGTGAGCATGGCGCGGATCTCCGGGTTGGTCAGCAGTTCCAGCACCACCTCCTTCATGGCCTGCTTCGCGCCTTCCTTACAGGCGTCGGCGACGGCGGCGGGAAGGGCGTCGGCGAGCACGTCGAGGATCGAGTCGAGGCGGTCGAGTTGGTCGCCCAGTTGCTTGCGGGGCGGGCGGCCGTTCAGGGTCGCGGTCATGGCACAGTCTCCAAAGGAACGACCCGCCGGGGTGAGCGGCGGGTCTGGGGTTGGGGAACGAGTGACTACTCCAGGCCGAGCGGGCGGTGCGGGCGGAGCGCCCGGCTGACGGCCGACAGATCAGCCGCCGCGGTGAGGGCGGCGGCGGCGGCGTGGGTGGCCGGGCCGCCGAACAGCACGGCCAGGGCGACCAGTCCGCCCACGGCGACGGCCACCGGCAGCGAGCCGCGGGACAGCACCCAGCGGCCGGCGGCCAGGCCGGCGGCGACGGCCAAACGCGTGCGGTCGGTGCTGTTCAATCCCGGCCCGGGCAGCGGCGGGGGCGGCAAATCGTCGTCGGCCTCCTGCCACTCGCCGGCCTCGGCCCAGCGGTCGGCGGTCGGGTCGTCCCACGGGTCGGGCGGCGGGCGGTGACGAGTCGTCTCGGGTTCGTCCCGCAGGTCGCCGGTGAGGGCGTGGGTGACGGCCGCCCGCACCGCCTCGGCCACCGCCCGCCCGGTCTCGCCGGCGATGGCCTCCCGCACCCGCGCCTTCAACTCGCCGAGCGTGTCGGTCAGCC
>JANNQE010000478.1:0-1993 GCA_031441625.1 Planctomycetia bacterium | reverse complement strand
GGCGTGACACCGGCATCGAGTCACGCCGAAGCGTGAACCCCAACAGCACATCAGAACTGCCCGCCCCTCACTTCTTCTCGGCCTCGGCGAGCGCTTTGAGGACAGCCGCCACCGAGCCGGGGCTCTCCTTCTGGTAATAGGAATCCAGGATGTTCACGCCGGTGACATCACGGATGATGAACGCCTTTAGCGCCTGGCCGTCGTTCCACCACTTCGGGTTGACCATCTCCCACACGCCCTCCGCCCAATCGGCCAGGGCGGCAATGTACAAGGGGTTGTAGGCATTCCAACTGTTCGTGAAGGCGAGCAGGGAGGTCTTCTCCACCACCGGTTTGTCGGCGTACCAGCCGAGCAACAGTTTCAGCACCGGCAACTGCTTGTTCCGCGCGGCGACCCGCATCACCTCGCCGGCCGGGAACTTGGCCGGGTCGGCCTTGTACGCCTTCTCCACCGCCGTCGTGTCCCCGGCGGCCGCGTCCACCAACACCCGGAACGGTTCCAGGGCGGTGAGCACGGCCGTGCGTTTGTTCTCGCGGGCCAGGTCGAACGCCGTCTTGCCGTCCGGCGACTTCACGGCCAGCGGGACGGCCAGTTTCGGATCGCCATTGTACGCGGCGAACACGTCGGCGTGCCCGTTGGCCGCGGCCAGCATGAGCGGGGTGCTGCCCGCTTTGTCGAGTTGGCCCAGCCCCCCTATGGGCGCGTAACCGTACGCGCTGCATGCGACGAGGCAGCGGGCGTGCCCGTTGGCGGCGGCCTTGTGGGCGGCCGTCTGGCCGAGCTTGTCCGTCTTCTCACCTGCCGCCGAACCCAGGGTTAACATCTTATCGACAAAGGTCCTCTCGTTCCCGAGGACGCCTTTCGCCGCATCCTTCAACACCTCCCCGACCGACTGTGTGACCAGGGCCGGCGACTTCATGAGCGCCGCCACCCGCTCGTGCCCGCCCCCGGCCGCGAGCATGAGCGGCGTCACCCCCTCCGCATCGCCCTCGCCGGAGTCCGCTCCCTAGGCCAGCAGGGCCACGCACGCCCCCTGGTGGCCCTTCGCGGCGGCTTTGTGCAGGGCGGTGCGGCCGGCGTCGTCCTTGTCGTTCACGTCCGCCCCGGCCTTCAGCAACTCCTGAATCAGGCTGATCCGCCCGGTCTCGGCCGCCTCGCCCAGTTCCTTCACCCGCTGCTTGTATTTGCGGACGGTGTCGCTCTCCCCGTCGGCCGGCGGTGCAGGGGCACCGGGCACGACCGGCATGCCGGGTTGCGGGGCGGGGGGCTGGGGCGGGTTGTTGCCCCCGCACCCGAGGGCGAAGGCGGCGACGGCCAGGGGCAGAAATCGGCGGGACATGGACGACTCCGATGCGGGGACGGGGGTGCCGATATCCTAGTCGCCCGCGGGGTCGGAGTACAAACGCCCGCGGGGCGGGCGAAGCCTGATGGCCGCGTCGGAGGTGTCACCCGTCGAAGGTGAACACGCCCGGCCCGACGTGGAAGTAGCGGGCCAGTTTGCCGATCTGAGCGCGGTTCAACTTCCGCTTTCCGGACAGCACCTCCGACACGGTCGAAGCGGCGATCTTCGCCCCGCGGGCCACGTCCGTTTGCGTGCGGCCCTGAATTTCCATCAGGTAGGCCAGCATCTCGGCGTCCGACACCTCCGGCTCCGGCTCGTGAACGTCTTCGTACGCTTCGACCAAATCGGCGATCACTTCCAGGTAATCCTGTTCGGGCGGGGCGAGGGTCGGGAGGTCGATGAGGGTGTCAATCATCCGAATCGCCGCGGCGTGTTCGTCGTCGGTGCGAATCGGTCGCAAGGGGAACCGTTGTACGAGTTCGAGGTAACGATCCTGCCTGCGGCCGTAGAGTTTGGCCAACGGGGTCTTGCGGGTGTGAGTCAACACGATGCACGCGGCGGCCACCGGGGACGCGGAGACGACGTCGCGCATCGCCGCCTACGAGATGGCGTTCCGCATGCAGACCGCCGTGCCCGAACTCGTCGACATCG
>JANNQE010000477.1:0-1797 GCA_031441625.1 Planctomycetia bacterium | reverse complement strand
TTCTGATTCCCGCTCTCGGCGAGAGCGGGCCACCCTCGTCGAGTCCGGTCGCCCGGCTCGCCGCACCTACTTCTTCGGCTTCTCGATGCGGTCGGCGGGGTCGGGCGGGGCGGCCGGCTCGGTCGGCGGGGTGCCCCCGTCGCGGCCGAGGGCGGCCTGGTAGTCGGCGAACGCGCGGAAGTAGTCGGCGAGCGCGCCGGCCACCCGCGCGCGGGCTTGGGCCGCGGCGAACTCGCGGATGTTCAGCGCGAGCACGTCCACGTTGCCCTCGCCCACCCGCTTCGCCTCACCCGCCACCACCTCCTCGGCCACCGCCTGCTCGCGGCGGGCGGCCCGCAGCCGCTGGTACGAGCGGTCCATCTCGGCGAGCGCGTCGAGCACGTCGTTGCGGATGACGTTCCGCGTGAACTCCTCGTTCAGCAACAGTTGCCGCAAGCGGGCCTGATGCCGCAGCACGTCGCCGCGGGCACCCCGCCGCTGCGCCGGCAGCTCGAACGTGACGAACACGTTCGCCGCCGTGCGGTCCGAGGCGAAGATGTCGGTCCCGGTGAACGAACTCTTGCCCGGTCCGGTGTCTTGCGTGACCGCCGCCCCCAGGTTGAGCGCCGGGTAGAACTGGTTGAGCGCGAGTTGCAGATCGACGGCCACGCCCTCCTTCTCCAGTCGGAAGCGGGCCAACTCCGGGCGGGCGTCGAGTGCCGTCGCCACGTCGGCCTCCTGACTGCCCAGGCCGACGGGCTTCGGGTCGCGGGTGGCGAAGTCGGTCGGCAGGCGGTCGGCGGCCGGGATGACCGGGTCGCCGTTGGCGTCGCGGGAGTAGAGCGACAGGTCGAGCGCCGCCCGCTGGTACACCCGCTCGGCGGACAGCAGCAGTTGCTCGCGCTCCAGCAGAGCCTGGCGGTTCGCGCCGACGTTGATGGCGTTCTGAAGCTCCCGCTTGAACAGGTCGTCGAAAATCGTCTGCCGGTTCTGCGTGATGTCGTACAGGTTCTTGGCGATGCGGTACTGCTCGCCGGCGGCGGCCCACGCCCAGTACGCACGGGCGGCGGCGCGGAGCACGTTCAGCCGCTCGCGGCGGATGACCGGGTCGGCCAGTTGTTCCAGAATCTGCGTCTGCCGGAGTGTGGCACGTCGGCGGTCGATGGGGGCGTCGCGGAGCAGTGGCACCTGGACGCCGGCGCGCAACTCGCCACTCTGGCCGGTCTTCTGGCCCAGGTTGTACACCGGGAAGTCACCCACCCCGATGCGATGGCCGGCGAACACGCTGCCCCCGCTGAACGTCAGCGGCTGGTCGAGCGACAGGTCGTACCGCGTGTTGCGGAAGGTGCCTTCGTTGTTGTTCAGGCCGCTCCGCACGGTCAGGTCGAACGCCCCTTCCGCACTCAGCCGGGTGCCGGACGCGATCGCCTGCTGTTCCTGAATCGCCAGCAGCAGCGGGAACGACTTGACGGTACTGTCGAGGACATCGGCGAGCGCGAGCGGGCCGGACACGGACACCGGCGGCGGGGTCGGCTTGCCGTCGGGCGAGTTGGTCGGGGCGGGCGTGTCGGGGATGGCGGCGGGCGGGCCGAGGACGGGCAGCGGGGCGGGGGCTGCCAGAGGGTCGCGGATGAACGCGCCCTCGCGGATGGGGCTGCGGAGCAGCCCACACCCCCCGCTCACGAACACGATGGCGGCGGAGGCGACGGCCAGCCCCCACACCGCCACGACGGGCGTCCCTGCCCCCGTTCGAGTCATCCGAGATCCCCCTGGTTTCCGGGAGCGCGGGCGTCCCGCCCGCTGCTGGAATGCGGGCGG
>JANNQE010000476.1:0-11535 GCA_031441625.1 Planctomycetia bacterium | reverse complement strand
CAGGGGTTGCGCTCGCTGTCGCTCGCTCCACCCCTGGCTATTTCCCGTCGTCCCTTCGGGACTACAGTCGCCCACATCACTTCAGCGTGGACAGGTACTCGATCAAATCCAGGAACTCGGTCGGGGCCATCGTGCCGGCCTGACCCTCGGGCATGCTGCTCTGCTTCAGGGTCGTCTTCTTGTCGATCTCGTCGGCCTTGATGGTGATCTTGGCCTTGCCGTCGAAGATGACCGTTTCCGTCTTCGTCTCGGACACCAGCAGGCCGATCACCGCCTTGCCGTCGGTCTTGTCGATGCGGGTGGACTTGTACTTGTCCTCCACCTCGGCGTTCGGGTCGATGACGCTCTCCACCAGCTTCTGCCGCACCTTCGACCGCTCCATGACCTTGTCCAGGTTCGGCCCGAACTCGGCCCCCTCGCCGGGGCCGACCTTGTGGCAGGCGACGCACAACCGCTGGAACACCACCTTGCCGTTCACCGCGTTCCCGCCCTTCATGTCGGCCAGCGCCCGCATCGCCTTGTTCCGCTCCTCCGGACTCTTCGGCTCCAGGCTGAGCAGCACTTGCAGCCACGGGGCGGCCTGGTTGTCCAGCTTCTTCGTCTTCTGGATGTCGGTCACCAGCTTGGCCGCTTCCGGGTTCGCAGACGCCAGCTTGCCGGTGAAGAAGTCGGCCGGCCACACCCCCACGGTCGCCGACAGCGACGCCTCGACGGTGTACTTCGTCCAGTAGTCCATCGGCAGCTTGGCGATGTCGGCGATGGCCGACGCGGCGTCGGCGGTGGCGTAGAAGCTGAGCGCGCGGGCGGCCTCGGTGCGCACACGGAGGTGGTCGTCGGCGGTCGCCTTCTTGAACCGCTCGACGAGGTCGGCCGGCAGATACGCGCGGTCGTCGGCCAGCAGGTGAACGGCGGCGGCACGGGCCTGGAACGTCTTGCATGTCAGCACCGCGTCCGCCAGCTTCACGTCGATGGCGTGGTGCCCGGCCTGCACCCACAGGGCTTCACACCGCAGGCGGTCGAAGTCCGGGTCGGTGTCCTTCAGCGCGGCCACCCACTTGGCGACGGCCGGCAGCACCTCGGCGGCCGGGCGGTCGTGCAGCTCGCGGCGGGCGCGGTAGCGGGTCCGCCACTCGTACTCGCGGAACTGCTCGCACACCTCCGCCACCGTCTTGCCGTGCTGCACCACCGGCTTGATCGTCTTCTCTTCAGTCCCCATCAGCCGATACACACGGCCGTGGACGTGGTCGCGGTTCGGGTCCCGCTGGCTGTACTGCATGTGGCCGATGAGCGGGTTCGCCCAGTCGCCGAAGAAGAGCGCGCCGTCCGGCCCGATCTGCGGGTCGGCCGGGCGGAAGTGCTTGTCGCCGCTGCGGACGAGGTCGTCGTTCCCGTCCTTCGCCTTGATCCGCTCGCCGACGTAGAACGCCCCGTCCTCTTTGAACTTGTAGTGCGTCAGGCCGTTCAGTTGGATGACGCAGGCGTAGGTGAAGTGCCCCTGCACGTCCTTCGGCAGCGCGCGGCTCACGAGGAACTCGTTGCCCAGGTTCGGGCGGACGCCGCCGGGCAGCACCTCCTTCACCCCCTTGCGACCGGAGTACGGCTTGCCGGACAGCGGCGTGTCCCACGTCTGGAACGAGCCGGTGCCGTCGCCGACGATGCCGTTGCCCCACTCGTCGAACACGTAGCACCACATGTTGGCCATGCTCGGCAGGCTGAACTGGCGGACCTTCAGGCTCCGCGGGTCGAGCACGTACGCCCCGCCGCTGCCGGCGCTGCGGTGCGGCCCCCACGGGGTTTCCAGGGTGGTGCTGGTGGCGATCCCTTCGAGCATGTGCAGCAGGCCGGAGTGGTTCCATTCGAACGCGCCGCACGTGTGGTGCGTGTCGTCCGTCGCCCACCCGTCCAGCAGTGGTGTCACCTCATCGGCCACGTCGTCGCCGTCGGTGTCCTTCAGGAACAGCATCCGCGGCTGGTCGATCACCAGCACCCCGCCGTTGTAGAACTCGAACCCGGTCGGGCACTGGAGCTTGTCGTAGAAGACTTTGCACTTGTCCGCCTTGCCGTCGCCGTCGTTGTCTTCGAGGATGAGCAGCTTGTCGCCCGGCTTCGGGTCGCCCGGCTTCCACTGCGGGTACGTCGGCATGCACGACACCCACAGCCGGCCCTTGTTGTCGAAGTTGATCTGCACCGGCTTGGCCAGCTCGGGGAACTTCTTCTCGTCGGCGAACAGTTCCAGCTTGAACCCGGCCGGCACGCGGGCACCCTTGATGAGTTCGGCCGGCGGCAGGATGTTCGGCCCCATCTCCGGCGGGTTCTCGGAGTACTTGCGATCCCCCCCGCCGAACCGCGTGTTCGGGGTGATCAGGTCGCCCGTCTTGCTGTCGTCCACTTTGTCGGGCACCGGCTTGCCGCCGGCGATGTCCCAGGCGTACTGGTCGCGGGCGGACACCATGTTCCGCAGCTTGGCGTACTCGCGGGGGAACGTGTCGGTGTCGTAGGTCCGCCGCCCGCCGTACACGTACCAGCCGTTCACCATGCGGTAGTCCTGGTGGTGGACCCAGCTCTTGTCGTTGACGGCCGCCCGCAGCTTCTCGAACTCGCTGGTGGCCAGCTTCGCCGGGTCGAGCGGCGCGCCGAACAGCCCGGCGTCGAGCGACTGACCCAGCACCTTGTCGCCCGCCTCGTTCATCTGGAAGCCGCCGACGGTGTACTTGCCCTTGCCGGTCTCGAACGCCTTGAGCGTCGGCGTGAACACGTCCACGAACGCCAGCTTCCGCTTGTCGGCGACGGCCTTCACCGCGTCCGCGTACAGCTTCAGGTTGGCGTTCTCGGTCTTGCCGTCGGGCAGGAACTTGTCGCCGGTGTTCTCGAACGCGATGGGCGACACGAGCACGAACCGGGGCGGCGATTTGGCGTCGTCGCGGGGGTACTTGGCGGCGTAGTCGTCGAGGAACTTCTCGTACTGCTTCTTGAAGTTCTCGACGCCGTCTTCGCCCTTGAACGACTCGTTCCAGCCGAAGAAGCAGAGGAAGGTGTCGGCGTTGAAGGCGTACAACGGGTCGTCCAGGTGGGTGTAGTCGGACGACCGCTGCAGCACGCCCACTTCCTCGGCCGGGAAGCCGAAGTTGCGGACGACCAGCATCTTGTCTTTGAACCGCGTGTGCAGCATGGCCTCGAAGTGGCCGTACAGGCTCATCCGCTCGGCGGTCGTGTTGCCGACGAACGCCACCCGCTCGCCGGTGACGAACTCGAGCGGCAGCTTGCTCGCCGGCAGCGGGTCCTTCTTCGGCCGCGGGCCGGGCTTCAGCAGCTCTTCGGCCGTCTTCGTGGACGGTTGGGGCTTCTTCGGCTGTTGCGACCGGCCGTCGCCGGCGGCGAGCAGCAGCAGGCCGCCGACGACGGCGAACGCGAGTGGGCGTCGGAGACGGGAGAGTGACAACATGGAGTTGCGTTCCGGAGGGAGGAGACCGCAGGCGGAGGTCAAGGAAAGTATGCGCGAAGTGGGGTGCGGCTTCAATGGGTGGCGTTCCGACGGGCGCGCGTCCGGCCGAAGGCACCCGCCTCGCGGCCGGTCGCTCTCGTCGGGTCACTGCGGCGGTTTGCCACCACCGCCGGCGGCCCCTTTGCCACCACCTCCCGCACCACCTCCGCCGCCGGCCGCCGGTGGGCCACCCGCCCCGCCGCCCGGCTTCGCCCCACCACCCGCGCCGGCTCCGCCGCCGCCAGCCCCCGGTCGGGCACCGCCGCCGGCGGGGGCTTTGCCCGCCCCGCGGCCGGACGGGTCGCCCTCCTCGCGGATCCCCTTGGCCTTGTCGCCGAGGATGGCCTTCGGGTTGATGACCACCACGTCGCCCTCGCTCAGCCCCTTCTTCACCTCCACCTTCTTGTCGTTGAAGATGCCGAGTTCCACCTCCCGCTCGACCGGCTGGCCGTTGTCCAGCACGTACACCTTGCGGGGGGTGCCCATGTCGGACGAGCCGACGACCGCTTGCAGCGGGACGGTCAGCACTTTGGCCTCGCCGGGGTCCACCTGGATGGTCACCTCGGCACTGTAGTCCGGCTTCAGCCCGGTCACGTCGGTGTCTTCGATGCTGACGATGGTGGGGAACAGTTTCACGTCGGACGACGACCAGTCGGCCTGGGCGGCCACCGCCGCCACGCTCCGCACCCGCCCGACGAACGTGCGACTGGCGAAGGCGTCCACGCGGATGAGGGCCGTCTGGCCGGGGCGGGCGACGTAATACTCCTTGTCCTTGACCGACTCGCGGGCCACGTCCAGGGCGTACTCGGAGTGGAACAGGAGCCGGCTGAAGGCGTGCGGGTTGGCCAGCAGGCCGGCGCGGAGGGCCTCGTACGCGCCGGTCGGCCGGCGGTCGTCGCCCTTGATGCGGGACACCAGTGCCTCGTGGATCTTGGTGTTCACCTGCATCCGCGTCAGGTCGGGGATGCGGAGCAGCTTCTGCCCCTCCTTCACCTGCGCGCCCACCTGGATGAGGCCCTCGGTGCCGCTGCTGAACCGGCTGGACGGGTCCTTGTAGTACACCACCATGCCCGACTGCGGGGCGTACATCTTGCACGCCGCCAACTGCTGCACGATCTCATCCAGTTTGCTCAACTCCTGGTTGTGCACCGAGTCCGCGGTACTCAGTTCCGCAATGGCCTGCTCCCGCTTGGCGTCCGCCTGGAGGACCGCCAGTCTCACCCCGGAGATGGCCACCCTCACCTTGCTCAGCAGGTCGGTCAACTCCCGCTTGTGGGTGTACGTCTCCAGCGCGTACTTCTCCTTCACCAGCTTCTCCACCTTGTCGCGGGCGCTGTCGAACTTGGCGATCTCGACGCCCACCTGACTCGGCGTCTGGTACCCGCTGCGGGCGGCCCGCTCCACCCAGGCGCTGCGGTCGCGGTAGGCTTCCAGGTCCGACTTGGCCAGTTTCAGTTGGGCCGACAGGTCGTCCACCCGCATCCGGAACTCGCCCTTCGCCTCCAGGGTGGCGTTCGCCCCGGCCAGGGCACCGAGCGGGTCACGGTCGGCGCCCCGCGTCACCCCCAGGAACTTCTCCAGGTCGATCTCCGCCACCTCCAGCGCCGCCCGCTTCTGGGTGATGTCCGAGGCGTTCGACTCCAACTGGATCGCCAAATCCCCTTTCGCCTTGATGTACGCCGAGTAGGCCCGCGCCACGGCGATGTTCTGCTGCTGCTCCTGGTCATTCAGGGCGGAGTCGTCCAGCTCCAGCACCAGTTGCCCCTTCGTCACCTGCGTGCCGTCGTCGATCACCCGCTTGATGGAACTGGCGAACGTGCCGCGGGCGCCGGCTTTCACCTTGCACACGATCTCCTGGTTGTTGGCCGACTCGAGGGTGCCCCGCTCGACCACCGTGACGGGCAGCGACTCGCTCTGCACCACGTGCGTGAGCAGGTCGGGCCGCTTCGGCTGGAACAGGCCGAGTTGGGGCAGAATGAACACGCCGCCCGCCGCCCCGCCGGCGATCACCGCGACGGCCATGCCGCCGAGCAGCATCCACTTCCGCTTGCGGGGCGGGCGGGGTTCGTCCTCAGCGACTCGCCGGGCCGACGGGGGGGAGGCTGACGGGCGGGAACGGGTCGGGTCGGGGGACGAGAGTGCCGGGGAGGACGGGGCCGCGGTCGGCGGGTGCGGGGGTGGTGACGGGGGCGGGGCGAGGTTCGGGTCGGACGGACTCCGGGTCTGGGAGGCTGAGGACGGGGAACGGGGCAGGTAGCCGCTCGGCACCGGCACCGGCGGCTGCTGGGCCAGGGGCGGCGGGGAGAGCGGGTCCGGGAACAGGTCCACCGTCTCCGCGCCCGGTGGGTACAGGTGCGGCGGGAACGGGTCCGGCGAGCGGTCCGGGGGCTGGTGCGGCGGCGGCGGGGGGGGATTGTTCGTCACACCAAAGCCCTCGTGCGTCCAGGGTAAGCAACTCGAGATCGAGGTACAGGTTCATTCTAGCCGTCAGATACCGCACCCACGTGGTGTACAGGTCATTCTGTGCGCGGACGAGCGCCGCCTGCACTTGCAGCAGTTGTTCCGTCTGGGCGGCGGCGGCGGCGGACGCATCCACCCGCGGGTCGGGCGGGGCGAGCAGGGTGCCGCGGGCGTTGTCCACCTGCTGGTACGCCAACTCGACCGCCCGCTGCTGCACGCCCAGCGTCTGATCCAGTTGCCGCACCGCCCGCAAGTCGGTCCGCACGTCGGTGGCGATGTTGTCTTCGAACGCCATCAGGTTCCGCCGCTGCCGCTGGTACGCCACCAGCGCCGCCCGGTAATTGTTCCGCTCCTCCCGCCGTACGAACGGCGGCTCGATCCGCAGACGCACCTGGTTCAGGGTGCGACTGCCGCCCAGCGCGAGCGTCTGCCCGCGGCCGAGCGGCGAGTTCGTCGCCAGATCGTACTGCACGTCGAACACCCCTTGAAGGGAATTCGCCGTGACGGTCACCTGCCGCCACGAGTCCACCACCTGCGCCCGCGCGTTCATCAGGTCGAAGCGGTTGTTCAGCGCGACCGCCGCCACCTTCTCCAGGCCCACGTCCAGCGGGGCGGCCACCACGTCCACGTCGTCGATGAGGATGGGCGGCACCGGCGACCACTGGTCCCGCAACTCGGCCAGCCGCTCGTTGCGGGCGGGCACGGCCACCAGCGTGCCGAAGTTGAACACGTCGCGGAGCACCAGCGCCTTCGCCACCTTCTTCTTGTCCGCGTCCGGTTCCTTCGCCCACTCCCGCCGCTCGGCCCTCCGCAGGGCCAGCTCGAACCGCAGGCGGTCGTACTCGGTGTCCAGGTTGTTCACCACCGCCTGCTCGGCGTCCCCCGACTGCTTCGCCTGGAGCTTGCGGTCCCGCTCCTCCAGCAGCACCCGCCGGCGGGTGCGCAGCGCGGTCAACTCGGCGTCCAGTTGCTCGTCGGTCTTCCCCTTCTTGGCCGTCAGCCACTCCGCGTATTCCTTCGCCAGGGTGGTGCCGCGGGCGAGGGGGGAATCGGTCAGCAGTTTCGTCCAGCCTTCGCGGTAGGTGCCGGCTGGGGCGTCCGGGTCGAGTTTGGCGGCGGCGTCTTCCACGTCCCGCAGGTCCGCGTACACCGCCTCGATTTTCTTCAAGTGCGACCGCACCGGCCGCAACGGCGACTCGTCCAACTCCACGGGCACCGTCGCCGGCATCCCCAGTTGCAGTTTGAAGTTGTCGATGTTGTCCAGGTACTCCTGCGACCGCTGCAACACCGTCGCTCGCCCGGACAACTGCTGCTGCTCGATCCGCCCGACTTGCAGCTTGGTGACGATGCCGCCCTCTTCCAGGCTGCGGAACAGCTTCAGGTAGTAGTCGAACGACGCCAGGTTGTTCCGCTCGTTGTTCAGGACGGCCGACCGCAGGATCGTCGGCAGGTAGCCGACCGGGTTGGCCGTCAGGTTCGCCCCGATGCCGCGGCCCAGGTTCTGCGACAGCCCCTGAAGGCCGTAGGGGTTGTTCGTGTAGTCGCCCTGCCCGGTGACGGCGACGAAGAAGACCGACCGGAAGCGGGCGTACGAGCGGATGGCGTACAGCAGGTTCCGCTCGGCCTGCGTGAGCGGTTCGAGCGTGACCGCGAACCCGCCGCCCCGCAGGAACGGCACCGCCAAGCTCAGCCCGAGCGTGCTCACGCTGATGGTCGGCCGCCCGCCGCTCAGGTCCACCACCACCTGATTCGCCAACTGCACCAGCAGCTCGGCCCCGGTGCTGAACCGCCGGCTCAGCCCGGCCGTGCTGTTCACGTTCAGCCGCGTGCCGGGCGTGCCCGTCTCTTGCCCGGCCACGTTCAGAATGGCCTCGCTCGCCGCCACCGCCTGCGCCGCGAACGAGTACCGCTGCAGCGTGACCGGCAGGGCGGCGAGGTACAGATCCTCCCGGCGGTCCTGGAACTCGCGGCTGTTGTACAACCCCAACTCCACCGCCTGATCCATGCGGATGCGATACCCGCGGGTGTCGGAGCGCAGGGCGGCATCGGCCCCGTCGTTGGCGGTGGGTTGCTCCGGCTTCGGCGGGGCGGCTTCGTCCAGCCCGTTCGCCGTGTCGTCCGCCCGGTTGGTCGAATCCCAATCGACCAGGTTTTTCAACCAGCCGTCGCCCTCGTGCCGCCCGCTGCCGCCCTGGCCGGGGCGTTGCGGGTTGGGCGACAGCACCTTGGCGGCGTAGTCGTCGGGCGGGTAGGCGGGGTAGTCGGGGGAGGTGTTGTCGCTGAACCGCGCGCGGGGGTCGGGGTAGGCGTGCCAGTTCTGCACCCCCCACTGCGGCACCACGTTCTTCTGGCTGATGACCGCTTCCACGTCGCGGTCGGCCCGCTCGCGGAACGCCTGCCGCGAGCACCCGGCGAACGCTACGAGCACGGCGACGGCGGCGGGGACCAGCGGGCGGCGAACTTGAGGCAAACGGGACATGTTCGACATCCAAGACCAGGGCAGGCGCGGACCGAAACGCACAACCTGTATCGTCCGCAAACTTTGCCCAACTTGAAGTGAAGCCGACAGCCCCTCCGACAGCGACTGTGTCTTCGGATTTGGGCGACCCCGGCCCGCGAGGGCAGAGGTGTTCACACCCCACCTCTCCCCAGCGGAGAGCATTGGTCTCTACACAAGTTTGTTCGGAATTGGGGGGCCGCGAACAGTTGGGGGTGTTGGAACGCCAGAGTTTCTAGGGGAGTCGGCCTGTGCGGTATCGTGTGGGTGTCCGATGCGGTGGAGACGGAGGGGATTCGACCGCCCTTCTGGCACCATGGCGGGGGATCTCAGCACGAGCGTCAGACCCGCCACCCCACGGCGGCAGGCAAACGGTGAGGCGGGGCAACGTCTTCAAGCCGAAAACTTGTGTAGAGACCAATGAGCGGAGAGAGGTGGGGTGTGAACACCTCTGCCCGACTGCGTAAGTCCTATCACTCTCTCGGCTCGCCCCGCGGCGGCAAGTTGCCCGTCGCCGCACGTTCCTATAATGCCAGACCCCGTTTCCGGCCGAAGGGCACCGCCATGCAAGACCGCATCGCCTACCAGGGCATCACCTTCGACGACGTGCTGCTCGAACCGGGGTACAGCGAGGTGGTGCCCAAGGAAGTGGACGTGCGGACCCAGCTCACCCGCTCCATCCGCCTGAACATCCCCATCCTGTCCAGCCCCATGGACACCGTCACCGAGAGTGAGCTGGCCATCGCCCTCGCCCAGGAGGGCGGCCTCGGCCTCATCCACAAGAACCTGTCCATCCCCGCCCAGACCCGCGAGGTGGATAAGGTGAAGCGGAGCGAGAACGGCGTCATCACCGACCCGATCACGCTCCCGCCCGACGAGACGGTGCGGACGGCCCGCCAGATCATGCAGCAGCACCACATCAGCGGCGTGCCCATCACGGTCGGCAGCGACAAGAGGCTGGTCGGCATCCTGACGCGGCGGGACCTGAAGTTCCTGGCCAACGCCGACCAGCGGATCGACCAGGTGATGACCAAGAACGGCCTCGTGACGGGCAAGGAGGACACCACCCTGGCCGACGCCGAGCGCATCCTGAACGAAAATAAGGTGGAGAAATTGCTCCTGGTGGACGATGAATTCCGGTTGAAAGGGTTAATCACGATCAAGGACATCGAGAAGACGGAAAACTTCCCGAACGCCTGCAAGGACGCCCGCGGGCGTCTGCGGGTGGGCGGGGCGATCGGGGTGTTCGACTACGAGCGGGCCGACTCGCTCATCAAGGCCGGCGTGGACGTGCTGGCGGTGGACTCGGCCCACGGGTACAGCCGGAACGTGATCGAGACGGTGAGGGAGCTGAAGCGGCGGTACGCCATCGACGTGATCGCCGGCAACGTGGCCACGGCCGACGGCGCGAAGGCTCTGGCGGATGCCGGGGCGGACGCGATTAAGGCGGGCGTCGGCCCGGGGAGCATTTGCACCACGCGGATCGTGTCGGGGGTCGGGGTGCCGCAGATGTCGGCCATCGCCAACGCCCTCCGCGGGGTGCTCGGCCGCGGGGTGCCGGTGATCGCCGACGGGGGCATCCGGTACAGCGGGGACATCACCAAGGCGCTGGCCGTCGGGGCCGGGTGCGTGATGATCGGCGGGCTGTTCGCCGGCCTGGCCGAAAGCCCCGGCCAGATGATCCTGTTCCGCGGGCGGAGCTTCAAAGCGTACCGCGGGATGGGGTCGCTCGGGGCCATGCAGGCGGGCAGCGGCGACCGCTACTCGCAGGGCGGGGAGGCGAAATCCAACGGCAAGCTGGTGCCCGAGGGGGTGGAAGGGCGGGTGCCGTACAAAGGCCCGCTCACCCCGTTCGTGTTCCAGATGGTCGGCGGGCTGCGTTCGGGTATGGGGTACGTCGGGGCCAGGACGCTCGACGAGTTGCGGGCGAAGGCGCGGTTCATTCAGGTGACCGCGGCTTCGGTCCAGGAGAGCCATCCGCATGACATCGCGATCACTCAAGAGTCGCCCAACTACAGCGTGGCGAACTACTCCACCGGCGACGGCGACTAGTCGTGCGCTGCCGCTCGACTGTCGCCGGCCTCAGAGAGGCCGGTCGGGACCGGGGTCACAGACCCCGGCGACAGCACACCCGCGGTGGGCGACTGGCCTGCTGGCGGTGGTGCTGCTGTGCCCGCTGGCGGTCGGACAGACCACGCCGGCACCGACCACGTGGCAGAAGTACCCGACGGCGGCGGCACCCAGTGCGCCGCTGCCGCCCCCGCCGCCCCTGCCGGGCACCGGGGTGGGCGGCACTTCCACACCCGGCTCGCGGGTGGTGTTGTTCAGCAAGCCGGTCGGCGAGGTGCGGCCGGTGCAGATGACCGACCCGGCGAAGAAGGGGGAGGAGAAAACGGACGCCGAGAAGAAGGAGGAGGACGAGAAGAAGAAGGACGAGAAGAATAAAGAGGACGAGAAGGCGGCGAAGAAGGCGTCCGCGGTCCCGTCCGACCCGTTCGCCCTGCGGTCGGACGACGACCTGGCGGTGGAACTGGACAAGATCCGTGACTACCCGTCGAGGGTGAAGGATTACCACAAGCAGGTGGGCGAGTACGACCGCGATCTGGAATTGTTCAAAAAGGGGGAGCTGAAAGATGAGAACGGGAAGCTGAAGAGTGAGCCGCCGAAGCCGTTCAAGCCGCAGCCGGTGAGCGAGTTCGTTCTGCCGCCGGCGCAATTCCAGCCGGGCGTGCAGGTGAAGGCCGGGTACGCGCCGGCGCGGGCGGTCCTGGAGCCGGCGTATGTGGTCCACCGCCGCATGTACTTCGAGGAGAGGAACTCCGAGCGGTACGGGTGGGACCTGGGGTTCGCGCAACCGTTCGTGTCGGCCGGGTACTTCTTCAAAGACGTGCTCTTCTGGCCGGCCCACCTGACGTCGAACCTGTTCGAGCGGTACGACACGAGTGCGGGCAAGTGCCCGCCGGGCAGCCCGGTGGCGTACTACCTGTACCCGCCGAACATCACCCTCCGCGGCGGGCTGGTGGAGACGGCCGTGGTCATCGGCACCGTCATGCTGCTGCCGTAAGTCAGACTGGAACCGCGACCGGCGGGGAGCGGG
>JANNQE010000475.1:0-5552 GCA_031441625.1 Planctomycetia bacterium | reverse complement strand
CCCGGAACAGCCGGTCCGCCTGGAGCGTGGAAGAGAGGTCCGTGTCGAGGACGGTCGCCGGGCCGGGCGGAACTCCGCAGCGCGCCGCGAGGAACGCCGCCCAGTCGCCCGCGTGGTCGTCGATGAGAACGTTGAGGGTCGCGTCGAACGTCTTCGCCACGGCGCGCCCCGTTACCCCACCAGTTCCTTCACCACGCGGCCGTGAACGTCGGTCAGGCGGAAGTCGCGGCCGGCGTACTTGAACGTCAGCTTCTCGTGGTCCAGGCCGAGCAGGTGCAGAATCGTGGCGTGGAAGTCGTGGATGTGGACCTTCCCGCTCACCGCCTCGTACCCGAAGTCGTCCGTGGCCCCGTGGCTCATGCCGCCCTTCACCCCGCCGCCGGCCATCCACGCGCTGAAGCCCTTGTTGTTGTGGTCGCGGCCGTCGGTGCCTTGCGCGTACGGCGTGCGGCCGAACTCGCCGCACCACACCACCAGCGTGTCCTTGAGCATGCCGCGGCGCTTCAGGTCGGTCAGCAGGCCGGCAATCGCCTTGTCGATGTTCTCGCCGTGCTTCTCCAAGTCGGCCTTCAGGTTGCGGTGCTGGTCCCAGTTGCCGTAGGTGAGTTCGACGAACCGCACGCCGGCCTCGACCATCTTGCGGGCGAGCAGGCACTGGCGGGCGAACCCGTCGCCACCCCCACCCATGCCGCCACCGCCGAACGGCCGACCGCCCCCGCCGCCGCCCGCACCGATGCCGTACAGGTCGAGCGTCTCCTTCTTCTCGGTGCTGATGTCCATCACCTTCGGCAGGTCTTTCTGCATCCGGAAGGCGAGTTCGTAGCTGCCGATGACGCCGTCGATCTGGCTGTTCTCCTTATCCTTGGCCAGCTTCTCCTTGTTCAAACTCTGGATGAAATCGAGTTGTTCCCGCTGCCCCTCGGTGCTCAATTTCGGGTTGGCGATGTTGCTCACCCCGCCCTGGCTGCCGCCGCGGCCGGCGCTGATGGTGGTGCCCTGGTACACCGCCGGCAGGAACGAGCTGCCGTAGTTCTGCGCGCCGCCGTTGCCGGTCGGCGGGTTGATGCTCACGAAGCCGGGCAGGTTCTGGTTCTCGCTGCCCAGGCCGTACAGCGTCCACGCCCCGAGGCTCGGCCGCACGAACTGGGCGGTGCCGGTGTGCAGCGTCAGGAACGCTTGCGGGTGGGCCGGCACGTTGGTGTGCATGCCGTTCAGGATGCACAGGTCGTCGGCCACCTTTTGCAGGCTGGGGAACAACTCTGAGATCATCAGCCCGCTCTTCCCACTCTTCTTGAACTCGAACGGCGAGCCGAGCAGCTTGCCGCCGCCGAACCCGCGGCCGATGCCCTTCGGCGGCTCCTTGCCGTCTTCGGCCTTCAGCTTCGGCTTGTAGTCGAACGTGTCCACGTGGCTCGGCCCGCCCTGCATGCACAGGAAGATGACGTGCTTGGCCTTCGCGGCGAAGTGCGGCTTCTTCGGTGACAGCGGGTTGTCATCGGTTTTCGCATCGACGGACTTCGCCTGCTGGCCGAGCAGGCCGGCGAGGGCGACGGCCCCGAACCCGCACGTGCTCAGTTGCAGGGCCGTGCGGCGGGACAGGTGGTCCGGGGTGGTGGCGAAGCGGAGCATGGCATCTCCTGGCGAGCGGCCCGCGTGAGCGGGCTGGTGATTGGTTTGGGAGACGAACCAGGGGGCTGACGCCCCCCGCTCGCCAGATCGGGAGGTTAATCCAGGTACCGGAACTCGGCGGCAGAGAACAGCCCTTGCACGAGGGCGGACCACGCCATGGCGTCCACGTCGGGGGTGCGGGCACCCGGCCGCACGCCGGGGCGGAACCCGCCGGTCGTCGCGGCGTTGCGGCCTTCCGTCTTCTTGAACTTGGTCATGAAGGTCGTCGCGGCGGCCTCCTCCTTCGCCGACGGCAGCCGGCCGAGGGTCATCTTGAACGCCTGCTGGAGCTTCTCCGTCTCGCTGTCGAACTTCTTCAGCTTCTGCGCCGCGGCGTCGGCCCAGCCGATCACCTTCGGGCTGTTCAGCATGTACAACCCCTGAGCCGGCACCGAGGTGTCGTCGCGTGCCCCGCTCACCAGGCTGGCGTCGGGGAAGTCGAACAGTTCGAGCGCCTCCGGCACGTTCTCGCGCACAATTGGCAAGTACACGCTCCGCTTGTTGCTGTCCATCGTGCCCATGCCCATGAACCGCCCGAGGAACTGGCTGGTGCCGGCCAGCTTGGCCACCGGCGAGCCGTCCGCCGGCTTGGTGTCCAGGTCGCCGCTCACGGCCAGCATGGCGTCGCGGATCTCCTCGGCGTCCAACCGCCGCTTGCTCATCCGCCACAGTTGCTCGTTGTCCGGGTCGGTCGCGTCGTTCCCGCGGTGGTACTCCGAACTCATGCGGTAGGTGTGGCTCAGCACCAGTTCCCGCACCAGCTTCTTCGTACTCCACCCCTGCTTGGTGAACGTGCCGGCCAGGTAGTCGAGCAACTGCGGGTGGCTGGGCGACTGGCCGGTGGTGCCGAAGTTGTCCGGGCTGGTGACGATCCCTTTGCCGAACAGGTGCAGCCACACGCGGTTGACGTACACGCGGGCGGTGAGCGGGTTCTTCGCGCTCGCCACCCAGTCGGCCAGTTCCTTCCGCCCGCTGGTGCCGCGGCCGATCTTCGGGCTGGCGTTGCCAAGCACCTGCACGAACCCGCGGGCCACCGTCTCGCCCGTCTTGTCCACTTCGCCCCGCAGGTGAATCGGCATGTCCTTGGTGAAGGTGCGGTCGGTCACCGCCATGGCGATCTTCTTGTGCTGGTTGTCGGTGTCGTACTGCTCGATCTGGCTCTCGATCACGCCCAGGCGGGTGGTGATCCCGACCAGCCGGATGGACGGCTGCTTGTCCTTCATCGCCTCCTTGATGGCTTCATCCCGCTGCTTCTTCAGGTCGTCCAGTTGCTCGCGGAGCTTGGCCACCTCGGCCTTGCTGAGCGCCGGGCCGACGGGCACGTCCGCACCGTTCGGCAGCTTGGCCGCCGGGATGCCGCCCCGCCCGCCGACGGTGCCGCTGTTGCCGATCTTCAGGTCGGTGCTGGTGAAGATGCCGGCGATGGCGTAGTAGTCTTTGGTCGGGATGGGGTCGAACTTGTGGTCGTGGCAGCGGGCGCACGCCACCGTCAGCCCGAGCATCCCCTGGCTGAAGGCGTCGATCATCTCGTCGGCCACGTCCAACTGGAACTGTTTCTGGTTCCGCTCGTTGTGCGACTTCGGCCCCATCGCCAGGAAGCCGGTGGCGATGGTCTTGTTCGCCTTGTCGGTGTCGTCTTTGCTGTCCATCAGGTCGCCGGCCAGTTGCTCCTTGAAGAACTGATCGACCGGCATGTCGGTGTTGAACGCCTTGATGACGTAATCGCGGTACCGCCAGGCGTGCGGGTAGAACACGTTCTGCTCCTTCCCGCTGCTCTCGGCGTACCGGGCCACGTCCAGCCAGTGGCGGCCCCACCGTTCGCCGAACGCGGGGCTGGCGAGCAGCTTGTCCACCAGCTTCTCGAAGGCGGTCGGCGAGGTGTCTTTCAGAAAGGCGTCGATGTCGACGGGCGTCGGCGGCAGGCCGGTCAGGTCGAACGTGGCCCTGCGGATGAGCGTCCGCTTGTCGGCGTCGGCGACGGGCACCAGCTTCTTCTCGGCCCACCCGGCGGACACGAACGCATCGACCGGAGTTGTCGCCCACGCCCCCGCTTTCGGCACGGTCGGCTCTTTCACCGGCTGGAACGCCCAGTGGTCCTTGCCCTTGTTCGGGTCGGCGACCACCTTCACGTCCGGCTTGCCGCTGTCTTTGCGGGGGTCGAGTGCGCCGTCGGTGATCCACTTCTCGAAGTCTGCAATGACGGCGTCGTCGAGTTTGCCCTTCGGCGGCATCAGTTTCATCCCGCCGCTGGCCTTCAGGGCGTTGATGAGCGGACTTTTCTTCGCGCTGCCGGCCACCACCGCCGGGCCGCTATCGCCACCCGCCTTTAGCCCGGCCGCGGTGTCCAGTTTCAGCCCGGCCTTCGCCCCCTTCGGGGTGTCCGCGCTGTGGCAGGAATAACACTGTGCCACCAGAACCGGGCGGATCTTGTTCTCGAAGAAGCGGGCCTGGTCGTCGGCGGTCGGCTTGTCGGCGGCGAATCCGACGCCGGCGAGCATTAGCACGGCGGGGATGGCGAGACGGCGGGCGGGCATGGACGGCCCTCGGCGAGTGCGGGTGTCAGACGAGGTGGTAACACAGAGTGTAGCCTCACATTACATGAGAAGGGGGTGAGGGGCAGGTTGCATTCAACCCCAACGGGGTTGTTCATTCAGCCCAGGGTTGAGGGAACGACGCCGTTGGCGTCGGATGGCACGCCCACAACAACCCTCGCCAGCGCGCAGCCGTCCCGTGCCGGTTCGCCCCGACGGTAGCTCGACAGCACCTCCACGCTCCGTTTCGCCAGCATCCGTCGCACCTCCCGCCGTTCGCCCTTCACGCGGGGGATCACCATCGTGTCGTAGGCAGTCGTCTGATGGCGCATCCAGGCGATGACCGCCGCTTCCGCCCGCTGCTGAATAGGGATGCGTTTGGTGCGGGCGACGGTGCCGCTGCCGACCGGCGTGGCGTGCGTCGTCACCAACCCGGCGAGTTTGTCGGTCAGTTCCGCGTACACCGGGTGGAACGCGAGGAACGCCACCACGGCCGCGTGGAAGTCCTCGACGTACTCCGTCTGAGCCTTCTCCCGGCGGGTGGCGTCTTGCTGCTTCCGCTTCGCAAACGCCGGGGTCGCTCGCTCGGCGTCCAGTTCTGCCCGGATTCGTTCCACGATTTCCGTGATCACCCAGAGGCCGCGGGAGAACACCTTACGGCCGCGCTTCTCTTGCACGGCCCAGGTGTCGGCGGCGGCCTTCACGCGGCGGGTCAGGCCGGCATCGCCGGGCGGCAGGAGCACCCACCCGGCGGGGATGGTGTGAACCGTGCCGTCGGCGGCACGGACGGTGTTGGCGGTCGGGCCGGGGGCGAAAACAAGTGCGGATGGCATCTGGTGGGTATCGGCCAAATGAGGCAGAATGGTTGCGTCATTCCCAGCGAGGTGCCGTCATGTGGCGACGTGAACTGATCCGGCTGGTGCTGGCGGCGAACTGGTGTGTGGCCGGGTTATCGTTCATGAACGCGGTATACGGTCATGACCACCTGTGGGGGTCGAATTGCTGGCGGATGGCGGAAGAAGACATCCCATTCCCGGAGGACGAGAAGGCGGACAGTCGCGCGATTGAAGAGGCACAGCTCGCTCGGCAGACGCAATACATGCGTCGAACCAATTGGGTCGGCGAGTCCGGTCAACGCGGTTGGTGGCTGGCGTGCGGGGCGTCGCTCGGCACGGCGGTGCTGCTGATGATCGCCTTCCCGAAGAAGCCGGAGGGGCAGGGCCACCGCACTATGAACGGCTGACGGGGTGAGGGTTTACGGCTATCACAGGGGTTCTGGGAGGAACCCCGATGACTCTGCCCCTGGCCGCCGTGTTCGCCGACCTGTCCGACCCGCGGCGGGAGACGGCGAAC
>JANNQE010000474.1:0-2668 GCA_031441625.1 Planctomycetia bacterium | reverse complement strand
CGGCAGGCGGCACCTACATGGTACTGACGGCGAAACCGGCGGAGAGTTTGCACGCCAGTGGCCCCGGTGGATAAAATGCCCGCACATCACTACAGTCCGGGGGGTGCGGTATGACGTTCGGCGACGAAGACGGCGACCGTGAAGGTGAAGGCTCCGGGGTGGGGTTCGCCACCGCCCGCGCCCGCGACTGGCCGAGCGTGCGGCAGTTCAACGTGTTCCTGGCCAACCGCCTGGGGGCGCTGCTGGAGCTGGTGCGGAAGTTCGAGACGACGGACGTGCGGGTGGTGTCGCTGAACGTGGTCGAGACGAGCGACTGCGCCATCATCCGCCTGGTGCCGAGCGACTACGAGCGGGCGCACGAGGTGCTCACCGTCGGCAAGCTGCCATTCACCGAGTCGGACCTGATCGTGGTGAAGATCCCGGACAACGACCAGCCGCTGCTCACGCTCACGAAGGCGCTGCTGAAGGCCGAGATCGACATCCACTACCTGTACCCGCTGCTCGTCGGCGTCGGGCCGATGGGCAGCACGGCCTTGGCGGTCCACGTGCACGACTGCGAACACGTGGCGAACACCCTGCAAAACCAGGGGTTCACGCTGTTCAACGAGGACGACCTGAAGGAGTAGTGGAACCGGGAACGGAGTGACCGGGTGGGCTGAGGCTCACCCGGTCACTCCGTTCCCGGTTCCAGTTCAGAACACCAGGAATCCCAACACGACCACGGCGGCCACCACGACGGCCCCGACGCCGATGCCGAGCACCAGCGTCAGGTAGCCCTTCGTCCACATGTCCAGCCGCAGGAAGCCGTAGGCGGCGAGCAGGGCGAGGAAGGCGGTGCCGAACCAGAAGCCCGCTTGGGCGGTGCGGTCCTTCGCCCGCTCGGCCCGCACGGTGTCGTGTGACAGCATCACCTCACCGATCTCCACCCACACGCGGTCGGTGCCCAAGTCGTTCGCCGCCCACGCCTCCTGCACCGACTTGCTCGGCGGGATGTCGTGGACGGCCGCCGGGTTGTAGCTCACCTTCCACTCGTTCGCCCGCACGTACCCCTTCTCGACCAGCACCCGGCGGGCTTCGCCCTCGGCCTCGCGGAGGGCCGTCTCGCGGTCGGCCGGCACGTGCGGGCGGACGCTCCGCACCTTCCGCACCACGTACCCGGCGTGCGTCACGTCGGCCTCCGGATCGGTCGGCTCGCCGGTCAGGTTGATCGGCTCGTTCGCCTTCGCCACCACGTTCATGCCCGCCACCGCCCCGCCCTCGATGCCGTACTCGGTCGTCTGCTGCTGAAGCTCTTTCGGGTTGAGTTTGGCCAGTTGCTTCTTCGGCGGCAGCGTCTTCGCCACGTCCGCGTGGCAGCCCATGCGGGAGGTGACGATGCCGACCACCAGGACCACGGCCAGGATGGCGAACACCTTCGCCACGTGCCCCTTGCGGGCCGGCTTCGGCTGAGTGTAGTCACCCCGCCGGTCGTCCCGGAGGTCGCGGAGGCGGGGGCGGTCGTTGTGGCGGTTCATGGGAAGTTCCAAGTTCCAGGTTCCAAGTTCTGACTTGTACTGCACCGCTCAGGTTCTTCACCTTCCGCTCGGCCGTCCCAGATTCCGTCAACTTGGAACCTGGAACTTGGAACCTGGAACTCTCGTTACGCCCCGCGGAGCCGCAGCTTCTTCGGCTGGCTGGCGGTCGTGGCCGGCGTCCACGCGGACACCGCTTGCACGGCCACCGCCGCCAGCACCGACGCCACGACCCCTTCCGCCCACGAGCCGGTGTCCTGCTGCGGCCAGAACAGCTTGAGCAGGAGCAGCGCCCCGCCCCAGAAGGCGGCGGCGAACACCGCGAACAGACTGAACCGCTCCTTGCGGTCGCGGGCCGCCGCCTTCCACCACCGCCCGGCCGTCAGCAGCCCGCCGAAGTACAGCACCCAGAACAGGCCCGGATCGATGGCCGACCCCGGCCCGGCCGCCGGCCGCATCGGGTCCCACCCGCCTAGCCAGTAGGCCAGCCCGCCGACGCCCAGCCCCAGCCCGCCGAGGGCCAGTCGACGCCGCCAACTGTCCGGCCCGGCCGCTTTCGCCCCGGCCGAGCCGAGCATCACCGCCCACACCACGGAGGTGGTGACGAAGAACACCTTCAGCACGTGCGGGTACAGGTGGTCCCAGGTGGGGTAGTAGCCGGTGCCGTTCACCACCAGGGCGTAGGGCACCACGCCGACGGCCACCACCAGCGGGGCAGCCAGCAACCCTCCCAGCCCGCCCACCACCTTGTCCCGCCACGTGACCGGGCGGGCGAGCGGCAGGTTCGTGTTGTCGGCCCTCGGCGGGGTCGGGGTGGGCGGCACCGGTTTGGCTCGCGCCTTCGGCGGGTCGGCCACCGCCACTGCCTGCGCCACCGCCGGTTGCGTGACCGGCAGCGGGGGCGGTTCGGCCGCCCGCGCCACCGCGAGGGGAATGCCCTTCGGCACGGCGGGGCCGGCCACCGTCGCCACCGGCACGCCGACCGCCGAGGCCGCCCTCGCCACCGCGTCCTCCACCGCCCTCGCCATCTCGCTGATCGACGAGTACCGCTTGATCGGGTTCTTGTCGAGCGCCTTGGCCACCACCGGGCGGAACTCGTCCGGCACGCCGCTCAGGTCGGGCGTGGCGGTCAGGTGCTTCATCAGGATTTCGCCGTC
>JANNQE010000473.1:0-2082 GCA_031441625.1 Planctomycetia bacterium | reverse complement strand
AAGTGGACGGCCTTTCGGAAGACCTGTTTTCGATCAGCGATCCTGAGCCGGACGAAGCGCACGAATCCGATGCAGAAGCACAGGCACAGCTTGGAGTGGCCGACCAAGCGTTGACGGCTGGCGACTGGAGCCGCGCTCTCGTGATTCTGCGGCAGGTGGGGAAGTCGTTTAACCCCGCCGGGGTGGCCCGCCGACGCAGTGCAGCTTGGGCCTTGGCCGGCGTCCCCACGGCAGCGGCTTTGTTCGACGAACACGCCGCCCGGGTGGCGACAAAGGTCCGTACCGGCGTGGCCATCTCGTGACCGGCCGACGGTTGGGCAATGGTCCCTTCCCTTCTCCGCATTTCCCCCGTCAGGTACGATAAATTTCGGAACGGGCGCGGCCCGGCCGGAGGGATGACCATGCAAATTCAATTGGGTGTAACCGGTCGGGCGCGGAGTAGCAATCGGTGACTCGGCCAGGGTTTGGGACGAATTATGGTGACGAAGAGGCCTTCCTGGAGGACAACGTGGGTAATCACACAACCACGACATCCGACCAGGAAGGCCACCGCCGATGATCGCACACGACGCCGAAGCCTGCAACACCCCGTCGTCCGTCTCGGACCTTTTCGCGTTCGCACGACGCGCGGCCGAAGAAGGACTCCCCGCCCATGAGGTGGAAGAGGCTCTCTGGAAACGCATCCTGCTGCTGGGCCGCGCGGCGTTGGGCCTGTTCTTCCGGCTCCAAGGCACCGGCGATGTCGGTCCCGAACTCGCCCTCCCCGATGGCTCCAGCGCACGCCGTTTGCCCGAGTCCCACGCCCGCACCTACCGCTCCGTCTTCGGGGACTTCACCCTCCCACGCACTGGCTACGGCTCGCGGGAGGGTCAGGCCATCACCTTCGTGCCGCTGGACAACCGCCTGCAACTGCCCGCGGGCGACTACTCCTACCTGTTGCAACGCTGGGACACGGCTCTGAGCTGCGCGTCGGCCTTCGGCCGCGTCCGGGCCACCCTCCTGGATGTCCTCGGGGTCGATCAGCCGGTCGATAGCCTGGAACGGATCGTCCGCGACGAGGCCGCCCACGTTCCCGCCTTCCGCGACGCTCGGCCCGTGCCAAACCCCGACGAGGAGGGGGAACTGTTCGTCCTGTCCGCCGATGGCAAGGGCGTCCCCATGCGTCGGGGCGGCGATGACCCCCGGCCGAAGGCGAAGCGGGGCAAGGGCGACAAGGCCAACAAGAAGCGGATGGCCATCGTCGGGGCCATCTACTCGGTCGATCGACACCCACGCACCGCCGCGGCGGTCGTGGCCGCTTTGTTCCGCGACCCGCGTCCGCTGGGGGTTTCCTCGCCCGACCGCCCCGAACCGGTGCGCAAGCACCTCTGGACGCGGCTGAGCCAGGCGGCTGACGGCAACCTGACGGAGCCGATCGACGCGGTGTTTGGCTGGTTGAAGGCGGAGCGGGACCGACGCGATCCGACGGGGGCGAAAGAGCTCGTGTGCGTGATGGACGGGCAGGAGGCTCGCTGGGACGGCCGCCATCGCCACCGCGGGAGCCCGACGGTGGAGGTGCTGGACCTGTTGCACGTGACGCCGCGGCTGTGGCAGGCCGCTCAGGCGTTCCACAAGGAGGGCAGCGGCGCGGCGGCAACGTTCGTGCGTGAGCGTCTGCTGCGTGTGCTACGTGGGGAGGTGAAGGGCGTGGTGATGGGTCTGAGGCGGCAGGGAACGCTGGCGAAACTGCCGGTCGTGAAGGCGAAGGCGTTGGGGAAGGTGTGCCGGTATCTGAAGGCGAACGCGGGCCGGATGAGATACGGCGAGTACCTGGCGAAAGGCTACCCCATCGCGTCGGGGGTGATCGAGGGGGCGTGCCGGCACTATGTCAAGGACCGGATGGAGCGGTCGGGAATGCGTTGGAGCAAGGCAGGTGCGCAGGCCATGCTGGACGTGCGCAGCGAGTACCTCAACGGCGACTGGGAACGGTTCCAGGCGTTCCGCATCCAGGCCGAAACCGCGAAACTCTACCCACACCGCGCGACGCTCGCTGGCGTCTCGTGGCACTTGGCCGGATGAGCGCCCCGCCGGTTACGCCCAATT
>JANNQE010000472.1:0-14619 GCA_031441625.1 Planctomycetia bacterium | reverse complement strand
AGCCGCCTGGGTTGCATTGACCCAGCGGCTCACGCCGCCGGTTCACCGATCCAGCTTCGGCCCGTACACCACGCGGAACCCCACGCTGAGCGACGCCTTCCCCGGTTCGACGATCCTCCGCGACGACGCGCGGCAGCGGGTCGCGCTCTCGTTGAACGCCCCGCCGCGGGCCACACGCTGGCTGCCGGTCGTCGGGCCGGTCGGGTCGGTGGCCGGGCCGCTCGGGTAGTTGTCGTAGCGGTCGCGGCACAGCTCCCACACGTTCCCGGCCATGTCGTACAGCCCCCACTCGTTCGCCTCACGCCGGTACGGGTGGTCGAAGTCCTTCTTCGGGTCGGCCGCCCCCACCGGGCACGGCTTGTCGTCGAACGTGTACGCGGTGGTGATCTCCGGGATCGACTCGCCGTAGGTGTCGTCGGCGTCCAGTTTGAAGATGCCGTCGCGGTACTGCCGTAGCGTCACCTTCCCGCCGAACGGCCCGCCCTTCCCGCACCGGGCGCAATACTCCCACTCGGCTTCGGTGGGCAACCGGAACTCCCACCCGCCCCGCTTGTTCGTCTCGCGGGTGTTCAGCTTCTTCAGGAACTCGTTGGCGTCGTCCCAGCTCACCGTCGCCGGCGTCCGAGGCAGGTACTTGTCGTCCAGGCGGGGTGGCGAAATGGCCGGCGCTTTGCCCATCACGTCCATGTACTGCTGGCGGGTGACTTCGAGCGAGCCGATGTAGAACGGCTTGCTCATGGTCACGGTTCGCACCGGCGACTCGTCCGGCTGGTGCCCTCGCTCGGCGTCCGGCGACCCCATGTCGAACGACCCGGCGTCGATCCGCTTCAGTTGAATCTTGCCGACGGTGGTGGTGTACTCCGGGTCGAGCGGCTTCGCCGATTCGAACATTTGCGGGATGACGACAAAACCGCCGATGCAGACGACCACGCACACCACCAGCACCGCCCCCAACCCGATGATGAGCAGCGGCAGCGACGACGCCTTCTTCGGCTCCTTCACCCGCGTCTCGCCCCGTTTCCGCCGCGGGCCGTCGTCGTCTTTCCCACGGCGTGGACTCGGTTTCGGCTCCTCCCGCGATTCGACATCCAGGTCGGTGAACGCGACCGCCGCGGACGGCAACGGGTCGGAGTCGGCGATCAACTCTTCCGCCGGGGCGAAGGCCGGCGACACGGCCGGCGGTTGGATCGGCGTCACGGCCGTGTGCGGCTGCGTGCCCGCCTGCGGCAGGCCGAACGGGGCGAGCGCCATCGCCACCTGCGCGGGCGTCTGGGGGCGGTCCTCCGGCCGCTTGGCCATGAGCCACGTGATGAGTCCGGCCACCTGCGGGGGCGCGTTGGGCCGGACGGCCAGCAGGTTCGGCGGCGGCTCGGTGATGTGTTTGAGCAGCTTCTCGGTCGGAGTCGCGGCCTCGAACGGGACGCGGGCGGTGAGCAGGTAGTAGAGCGTCGCACCGAGGGCGTAGATGTCGGCGCGGATGTCCACCCCGGTCGGGCTTTGCGCCTGCTCGGGGGCGAGGAAGTCGGGCGTACCGAGCACGAACCCCTCTTGCGTCACGCGGCTCGCGTTCTCCCCGCCGGGGATGATCGCCTGCGTCAGCAGCGCCAGCCCCAGGTCGAGCACCTTCACCTGCCCGCGGGGGGTGTACAGCAGGTTGCTCGGCTTGATGTCGCGGTGGACCAGCCAGCGCTCGAAGGCGTGCTGCAGCCCGATGGCCGCCTGCCGGATCGCCTCGCAGGCGTGCTGAACGGGCATCGGCCCATTCTGCCGCACCAGCTTCGTCAGGTCGGTCCCCTCCACATACTCCATCGACAGGAAGTACTCGTTGTCCGACGCCTCGGCGTCGAACGCCATCACCACGTTCGGGTGGTTCAGCTGCGCCGCCGCCTTGATCTCCTGCTCGAACCGCTCGACCACCTTCGGGTTCGACAGCTTGTCCTTGCGGATCACCTTCAAGGCCACGTCGCGGCCGAGGCGGGAGTCGCGGGCCTTGAACACCCGCCCCATGCCGCCCTCGCCGAGGATGTCCACGAGGATGAACTTGCCGACGGTCAGGTCGCGGGTCTTGCCGGCGGCGATCTCGCGGGCCTGGAACGGCGTCAGCCACCCGCGGGTGGTCAGTTCGCGGACGGCGGCGGCGGGGTCGGCGGCGCACTCGGTCGCCCACGCCCGAATGCCGGCCAACTGGTTCGGGTCGAGCAACTGGTTCTGGAACAGGCTGAGGAGGAGCGGGTCGGCGGGCGAAGACATGGCGCGTCCGTGGTGGCGTGGAGTGGGGGTATTATGCGGCCGGCGGGCGAAGCGGGGAGACGGGCGAAGCGTGTCTGCGAATCGAGTTCGGGTTGGCGCGGGGGAAAGCGGGGGGTATACGCACGCCCTGGAAAACGGCGGCGGTCGCGCCGTCCCCCCGTTCCGGAGTGCGAGCCGATGCGAATGACCCGTTGGAAACTGATGGCCGGGGTGCTCGGCCTGTCCATGTGCGGGCTGGCGGCCCTCGCCGAGCCGGCCTGCCGGAGTGTCGGCATCACCCGCCGGGCGGACGAGCCGAAGCCGGTCGAAGCCGCGAAGCCGCTGCCGCTGCCCGTGCCGGCCCCGCCAGCGGGCACCGAAGTGCCCCCGGCCGTCATCCCCATCGTGGACGATAAGAAGCCGGCCACGCTCCCGGTCGCCGACCCGAAGCCGGTGGACGTGAAACCGGTCCCGCTGCCGCCGATCAACGATCCGGCCCTGGCTCCGGCCGTGACGCCGAAGCTGCTCGAAGAAGTCCACAAGTTCCAGAACCCGCCGGTCCCGCTGCCGACGCTGACGGACAAGGGCCCGGAGCCAGTCTTCCCGCTGCCGAAGCCGATCGCTCCCGCGCCGATCGACTTCCCCGCGCCGAAGCCGGTTGACCCGATCCCCGCACCGGTGTCGCCGGCACCGGTGTATGTCCCGAGGTTCACCGATCCGGTGGTGCCGGTGGCCGACACGAAGGCGGTGCCGGTGTTCTCGGAAGTGAAGAAGCCTGATGTCCCCCCGATTCCCGGTGTCGAGAAGAAAGCCGACCTGCCGCCGCCGGTGTTCACCGAGCCGGCGAAGGCCGCTCCGGTCGCGGGTGTGGCGAAGAAGCTGAAGGTGATGCTGCACCTGAGCGACGAGAAGCCGTGGTTCGAGGTGAAGGACGGCGACGAGGTGGTGCTGAAGGTGACGGCCGACGCGGTGTCGCTGGAAGCGGCCGTGTCGGGCAAGACGACCAGCACGCTGACGGCGACGAGCGGGGTGACGTTCCGCACGCTCGGCGGGTTCGGCACGTGCGACGAGCTGCGGGTGGTGCCGGGCACCGGCGAGGTGGTCGTCACCGGCAAGGTGGCGGTCACGTCGAACTGGGGCAAGGCGGAGACCACCGCCACCGCCGACAAGATGACCTTCCGCCTCGGCGGTGACGCGAAGAAGTAGTGACCCTCACCGGCCGACGGTCGGAACCGTCGGCTGCCGTCATTTCGCCGGACTTTCGCGGTACCGCTCTCGCACGGTGATGCACCGGTCAAGCCGCAAGACTCGCCTCCTCCAGAACCCGGCCGGGTCTCGCTCGGGCTTCCATGCCATCTCCCGGGCGCAGTCGTCTAGCAACCGCCTAGCCCGGTCGTACTCGCCGTTAGACGCTAGGGTCGCTGCAAGGCTCACTTGGAGCAGCAATAGCCCGCGGAGGTTGGGTGCCTCCTTCGAGCGGTCCCCCGCGGTTCGGCTCTTGAAGCGGTCGATGGCTTCGGACAGGTGCCGTTCCGCACGCGACCCGTCCCGCAGTGAGTCGTCCGGGCAGGTGGCCAGCAGCCAGCCCAGGAGCCGTATGTGGTCTTCGTGGTCGAGTGGAATGTCGTCGGTGAGGATTTTCAGAGCGGTCTGATACCCGCCCCGTCCCATCTCCGCTTCCGCCATCCGTGTTAGTACACGGGGTCGATCCTGGAGGCCGTACCGCCCGGCGAGCGCACTTTCGCAATGAGCGACGGCACTGTCGAACTCCTCGGCGTCCAGCTCCGCACGGGTGAGCGCGAGAAACCGGTCCCCAACCTTCGTTTCCTGCCCGTGTTGACGGAGGAGTTCGACCATCGCACGGTACTCCTGCGCCTCTTCGCGGTGCCAGTTCCGGCCATGCCGACTCATCCCCTGATAGACGCCCGCGAAGCGGTACCGTGCCTCCGGGTCGTCGCACCCGAGGCGGATGGCCGTGCGGATGTCGTCGTCGATGGTTTGCTGGGACTCGGCAGGTTCGATCGCCTCTTGGAACACCAACCACCTCCCCCGTGCCTCGGCGCGGTTGGCGTAACCCCGCCAGTCGTCCGGCCACAACTCGATCATCCGCTCGGCCGCCGGAGCCCACTTATACCCGGCCAGCCACTCGTGCCGACAATTCTCGCGCCAGGCCAGCCAGTGACCGTGGTTCTGAACGGCAGCCCCCCCAGCTATGACCACGGTGCCGAAAAGCACCCACCCGACGACGGTCCCCCGCCTTGTCCACGCGAACAGGGCGACCCAGGTCAGCCCCGCGAGTAGAAGTGCCGATACCACCCACACGCTGGGAGGGTACACACAGTAACGCAGAGTCCCGGGTTGATCGGGAGGGGTGTACGAGAAGGTATGTTGGGTATAGATCAACATCAGGATGGCCGTCCAGAGCCCGGTCTGTAACGGCAGCAGTACTACTTGCAGAAAACCGATAGCACTGGGCTGGTTGGTCGGTTGGGCACCTTGTGCCCCCCCGTTCAGTGACCTGATCGAGCGAGACCTCCGTTCGCGTAAGTACTTCCGCACGGCCCCGACAAGCGACCAGAGTGCTACCGCGGTCAGAGCGGCTGGCAACAGTAGCCCGATTGGTAAGTACAACGACCAGACTTCGAGGCTCAAGTCACCGCCGTCGAGCAGCACACCGACCGCGAACACCGCTGCGCCGACGAGCAGAGTCAGGCCGATCCGCCAGCGACGACTCATGGACGACCTCCAGGATAAGTTCTCACCAATATACTTGTACTGTCGGCTTGATGACCAACTCCGGCACGCTCACCCGCGGGGGCAAGGCGGCCACGAACAGAATCGCCTCGGCCACGTCTTCCGCCTTCAGGATGCTCGCCCGGTGTTCCTCGGTGATCGGCTTCGGGCGGGCCGACAGGATGGGCGTGTCGATCTCGCCGGGGTACACGTTGCTCACCCGCACGCCGCTGTCCTTCTCCTCGTTGCCCAGCACCAGGCCGAACGCCCCCATGCCGAACTTGCCGGCCACATACGCCGCCCCGCCGAGCGGGTTGGCCCGCTTGCCGGCCACGCTCACCACGTTCACGATGACGCCGTCCTTGCGCTCGAACATCTGCGGCAGGACCGCCTTCGTGCAGTAGAACGCGCCGTCGAGGTTTACCCGGATCATCTTGTCCCACGCCTCGGCGGTCAGCTCGCGGATGGTGCGGTCCTTGATGTTGGTGCCGGCGTTGTTCACGAGGATGTCCACCCGCCCGAACGCCGTTGTCGCGGCGGCGATGAGCGCGTCGCACTCGGCGGCCACGGTCACGTCGGTCGGCACGGCCAGCACGTGCGGCCCGCCCCCGATCTCGTCCGCCGCCGCTTGCAGCTTCACCTTGTCGCGGCCGGCGATGACGACCGTCGCCCCGTGCCGGCGGAACAGGGCGGCCGTCGCCTTGCCCACGCCCGACCCGCCGCCGGTAATCACCGCCACCTTGCCCGCCAGCTTGCTCACGGCATGTCTCCTGTGCGATGGGTCACATTGTATGGCGGGTGAGGACACCACCCGGCGCGAGTATCGACGCGATCCGCGGGTGGACTTTTCCCCTTGTGACTTCCCGCCCGGTGTTGAAGGCGGTCACTCGGCCAGCAGGTCCACGAGTCGCTTGAGGGTCGCGATCCCACCCACGTCGCGGGCCAGATCCTTCACACGCTGCACCAGTTCGACGGGGTTACTGATGCCCGCTTGGCGGGACGAGGCGGCCACCCGCTCCCGCTTCTCCTTCCGCCGCGCCTGCCCCAGCTTGCTCCGCACGTAGTACACCAGCGTCGGGGACACCTTGACCCCCTTCGCGGCCATGGCGGCAATGATCGCCTGGGAGTCGGCCGTCGGGTTCGCGGCCAGGTACTCGCGGACGACCTGCGACTTGTTCACCTTCCCGCCGTCGGCGGCTGCGCTCTTCGTCATGTTCGACTCCGGTCTAAGGGTGAGGTTGCAACTCTAAGATCTTAGCCAATCCCCGGGAGTTCTCACAGTCCAATACGTCCGGGCGGGGCCAGTTCAGTGAACTTATCTTAGTCCGTCACTCGAACGCCGACGGCATCAGTTCCACGACCCGTGCGCCGCCGGCACTGCGTTCGAGTGGCCCACGCCCTCCGCGCCGCGGGGCGTACCCGCGACCTCGCTCATGGGATGCCTCGTGTGCGGTGTTCCGCCTCGTGTGCCCGGTGCGTACAACACCCGGCATGGGTACCACCTACTACAAGATCCGCGGGCGGGGGATCACCCTCCGCGAGTACCGGCAGATGTGCCCGGACCCGTTCACGTTCGCCATCGCGGTGTGCGCCCTGCCGTTCGGCGACCTCGCCCCGGCGTGGTCGGTGCCGCTGCTCGACCGCCTGCCCGAAGTGGACGCGCGCGACCTGCCGAAAGGGGTCGCCCGCACCCTGGAGCGGCACGCCGCCCGGTTCGAAGAGGAGGGCTACCGCACGCTCTTCCACTACGAGTTGCCGCTGCTCGAACGCGAGCGGGTGACGGCGGGTACCATCCTGTCGTCGGCCGACGGGTGGTCGATGGCTCAAGTGCTGTACATCAAGAACCCGGCCGAGTCGCAGGTGGGGTTGACGGTCGGCTGCTGGTGCGAGGACGGCACGCACGCCACCGTGACCAACCGCAAGAAGGAACTCGACCCGCCGCCCGGCCACCGCACCGAGCGGTACGTCGGCGCGCCGCCGGGCGAGCTGGTGGACCGCTTCCTCGAACACGCCGCCGAGTGGGACGCCGAGGGGATGAAAGCGGTGAAGTTGGATGAGGCGAAGGTGCGGCAGTTGCTGCTCGCCGCCGAGCGGGATGCGGTGGAGCACTACGCCGAGCGGGGCGTGTTGGTGCGGATGACGGCGAAGGAAGTCCGGAAGTTCGGCATCGACCCGGACGAGTGGGAGGAGCGGAAGCGGGCGTGATGTCGGCTACTTGTCCTTCTTCTCCGGCGGCTTGGCCTTGATCGCGTCCGGGTTGGCCTTCTCCCACTCGGCCCACCTCTTGAACGCCACCACCCGTTTCGCCTCCAAAGCCGTCTCGTCCTTGCCGTCGAAGCAGTAGTTGTCGGCCCAATACCGCAGCCGGTCCTTCGCCGTCGCCTTCTCGTGGGCGGTGAACCCGTACTCGGTCGGGTCCTGGCCGGACAGGGCAATGACCATGGACAGTGCAGCGTCTCGGGTCTGGATCTCCGGCAACGGTTCGTTTTCGACCCGACGCTTGTGCGGATACTGGTTCTCGAAAAGAAGCCGCAGGCGGGGGATGTACGCCGGGTCGCGGGTGTACGCTAGGTTCCGAATCGACTCGCCACTCTGGCGGTTCACCTTGCGCTCCACCAGCAGTCTGAAATTCTTCTCCACCAACGCCCGGCGGTCCTCCTCCCGCAGATTGAGAGCCTTGATGACCAATTCCGCGTCCCTGATCCCCCACTGGCCCTCCTGCCGCTCGACCCATTGCCGAACGAGATCGAGCATCGCCGCCCCGTGCCTCCCCTCCACCGACCTCAGTTGTCTTCCCTCGTCTGTATGGGTGGTGAACAACATGACCATTCGGGGTCGCGATTCCGCCCAGTAGTCGCGGCCGTACATCAGGTCGGTGAGGAATGCCGCCGCCAGCCACTCGATCGTCTCGCCGGGCCGCGGTTCACCCTTGTTCAGCGGGCGGGCACGTTCCCACTGGGCGCTCTTGTCTTCCCACCGCTGTTCAAACTTCTTGCGGGCAGCGGTGGACGGGTCCATAGCGTGCAGGAGGAGGTCCCGGCAGTTGATGTCCTCCAGGATGTCGCGAAAGAGTAGCCGCGAGTCCTTCGTGTCCTTCACCGCCGCCCTCAGTTCGGTCCATCCGAGGAAGTCGTGTTCGTACTTCCCCTCTTTGTCGGCCAGGAAGAGCGGGTAGCGGGCCTCGAAGTCAGCCGACCGCGCGACCGCCACCGCCGCGGACAACCGCTTCGTCACCTCGGCCGATGGCTTCCCCTTCGCTGCGGTGAGCAGCGCGGGCAGCGCCTCCCGTCCCATCGCCGTCAGGTCGGCAGACGCCTTCTCTCGGACCGTCACGTCGTCAGCGTCCCACTTGGCGATCAGCGCCGCCGTCACGTTCGTCCTCTCCGCCGGCACGTCGAGCCGCTTGGGATCGGCGGCCAACTGAGTCAGTCCGAACAACAGGCAAACGGCGGAGGAACATCCCATGACTACGACCCCGCGAGCGGTAGTGAGAATCTGACGAATTGTCCGACAAATTGGATTTTACAGTTTGACAGGGGGGGGGGGGGGCAATCCCGCATAATCGTTTCCGTCGCCCATCCCAGGAGAGGCAGCTATGACGCAGAATCGCGCCCGCCGGATGACCCTCGCGTTCGAGCACCTGGAAGACCGCTGGAACCCGGCCCCCTTCACGGTGGACAACGGAAGCTGGGACCCGGCCGCGCAGAGTGCGCTGCCGAATCACGGGTCGCTGCCGTGGTGCATCGCCCAGGCGAACGCCTCGCCCGGCGTGGACGACATCTTCTTCGACTACACGCCCGGTGGTCTCGTCCCGGCCGGGGTCCAGATCGGTGGGGAGGTGGACGAACCCGGGCCCGGCGGCAACGCGGGGAACGCGGGCAACGCGGGTGGCTCCTCCGGCGTCACGCTCACGTCGACGGCGACCCTGTCGGTCACCGACTCGGTGCGGATCTGGGGCGGGGGCGGCGGCCAGTACATCATCCTCACTGGCATCACGCCGTTCAAGTTCACCACTGGCGACTCGGAAATCCACGGGATGGCGTTCGACAAGTGCAAGCCCGATGTGAATGCCGTCGAGAAGAAAGGAGGGGCGATCCAGGTGAAGGGCGGGAAGGTGACGACCTTCAACACCCGGTTCACCAACAACACCGCGAACAACGGCGGGGCGGTGTTCGTGGACGTGTTCGGGACGCTGGTGCTGGACGGGGACCAGGCGGCACCGCCGGACACCACCAACTACGGAGAGCAACTGCCGGTGAACGGTAAGTCCCGCACCCTGTTCCAGAAGAACACCAGTAACACCGACGGCGGGGCGATCGAGAGCGACGGCACGGTGATCCTGAAGCGGGTCTCCTTCTACCAGAACACCGCCGGCAGCAAGGGCGGGGGCATCAACAACAACTCCGTCACCGCGTCCATCGCGGTGCCGGTGGCCCCGCCGGCCGCCAACGGCGAACTGCAGCAGCAGAGCGCGTTCACGGACGTGACGTTCCGGCAGAACGTCGCCAATCAACAAGGTGGGGCGGTGTCGGTCAAGGGTGGCACGGTGGACCTGATCGGGGTGGCCGTGCAGGCCAACTCCGTCGGGTTTGACGGCGGCGGGTTCTGCGTGCTGAACGGGACGGTGAACGTGAAGGACTCGACCGTCACGGGGAACAAGGCGGTGAAAGGGGCGGCCATCTACCTGCTCGGGGCCAACAACGACGCCCCGACGGTGGACCTGAAGAACGTGACCTTCGGCGGGAGCATCGTGCTGCCGGGCGGGACGGCGGCCATCGACGTGAGCACCGGCGGAACGCGCGACACGCACGGGTGCTTCCTGAACGGCGACGTGATCCTGTGCACGATCGCGGCCGGGCAGGCCTTGCTGGGCACCTTCAACCCCGACCCGAACGACCCAGATACGCCGTGAGTGGGCGAAGTGAAGTGTGGCAGGCGAGTTGATACGGATCGGCTTGCCTGCCACACTTGTTTTCCACGCCCCACGTCTGCGGCCGTATCATCGGAAGTGCTAGCGGGGCAACAGCTTGTCACGTCGCCCGCGGATGGTTTCCATTTCAGGACATGGTTTCCATTTCAGGACATGGTTTTCCGATTGGGTGGGGGACGGGGAAGGAAACCATCCGTGGCGGGGTGGACGCTCCGACACTATTTCTTCCGGACCAGCGACGATGGTTCCGGAGGGGGTGTGGGTGTCGGCCGGAATCAAGTTGCCGGTTCGCGCCGGCCGCACCTTTCATTCCCGGTCACACCCTTCTCGCGGGGCGTCACTTTTTGCGGCGCACACCCGATTCGTCAAGTTCCCGAAAATGGACGTCGGGCCGGGCGTGAACTACGGTGGAGTGGCCCACGCCATTCCCGTCGTGGGTTCGCCGCACGGCCTGGAACACCATGAGCTGGCTCCGCGAAGCAGACGCCGAACCGATCCCCGGCTACCGCCTGATCGAACCGCTCGGCAGCGGCGGGTTCGGGGAGGTGTGGAAGTGCGAGGCCCCCGGCGGCATCCTGAAGGCCATCAAGTTCGTGTTCGGCAACCTGAACGGGATGGACGACGACTCGCACAAGGCGGAACAGGAAGCGAAGGCGATGGAGCGGGTGAAGCTCATCCGCCACCCGTTCATCATCAGCATGGACCTGATTAAGGTGGTGAACGGCGAGCTGCTCATCGTCATGGAGTTGGCCGACAAGAGCCTGCACGACCTGTTCGAGGAGTACAAGCTGGCCGGGCGGCCGGGGGTGCCGCGGGAGATGCTGCTCGGCCTCCTGGCCGACGCCGCCGACGGCCTCGACCACATGATCGAGAAGCACAACCTGCAGCACCTGGACGTGAAGCCGAAGAACCTGTTCCTGATCGCCGACCGGGTGAAGGTGGCCGACTTCGGGCTGGTGCGGGCGGTGGAGCGGGAGAGCGGGTCGGGCATGATGGGCGGCATCACCCCGGTGTACGCCGCCCCCGAGACGTTCGCCAACAAGATGAGCAAGCACGCCGACCAGTACAGCCTGGCGGTGGTGTACTGCGAACTGCTGAGCGGGCAGAAGCCGTTCAACGGGCGGAACATCCGCCAGTTGGCCATGCAGCACATGATGGAGCCGCCCGACCTGAGCATGGTGCCCGACCACGACCGGGCGGTCCTGCGGCGGGCGCTGGCCAAGAACCCAGACGAGCGGTTCCCCAGTTGCACGGCGTTCGTGAAGGCGCTGCTGGGCGGCGGGAACGGCGACACGTCCACCACCATCGCCATGCCGACGACCGCCGGCCGTACCCCCCTACCCCAGCCGACCAAGAGTGCGAACGGCAGCAACCTGCTGCTCATCACTCCCGGCGCGCGGGCGGGTGCCGCGAAGCCGGCCGTCGCCCCGCCGCTCACCCGCCGCACGATGGTCAAGTTTCCCGGCGGGAGCATGGGGAATACGCTGTCCGCGTCGCTGCGATTCGAGCCGGACGCCGGCGTGCTGCGGCCGGCCGTCCTCATCGGCGTGGGCAGCTTCGGCCGGCGGGCGCTGCAACAGATCCGCTGCCGCCTGCTCGACCGCCTGGGCCAGCTCGCCCAGGTGCCGTGCGTGCGCTACCTGTACGTGGACGCCGACCCGAAGGCGGCCGACAAGGCGTCGTCCGCCGCGTCCGACGTGTCGCTCACCCCCGAGCAGGTGTTCCCCTGTCCGCTCCAGCCGGTGACGAACTACCGCCGCCGCCAGCTCGACGACCTGATGCAGTGGCTGCCGCGGGAGAAGCTGTACTCCATCCCCCGCTCGCTCCGGGTGGACGGCTGTCGCGCCCTCGGTCGGCTCGCCTTCTGCGACCACTACCTGCGGTTCATGAACCGCATGAAGCACGAGATCGGCGTCTGCACCACCCCGGAGGCGATGCACCAGTCGAGCACGTTCACCGGGCTGAGCGTGCGGACCAAGCAGCCGGCCGTGTACATCTTCATCAGCGCGAGCGGCGGCACCAGCGGCATGATGCTCGACCTGGGGCACGCCGTCCGCCGGTCGCTCGAGAAGCTGAACCTGGCCGACGCCCCGGTGAGCGTGTTCATCCTGACGGGCGCGGTGCAGGACTCCGACAGCCCGCCCGAAGAGCTGGCCAACGTGTTCGCCACGCTCACCGAACTGAACCACTACGCCGACCCGGACGTGCCGTACACCGCCCGCTACGGCGGCCCCGAAGGCCCGCAACTAGACGCCCGCGGGCTGCCCTTCTCGGCGACGTACCTGCTGCCCATGGCCGCCCGCACGCCCGAAGCCTTCCGCGACGTGACCTCCCACCTGGCCGGGTACGTGGCCTACGACCTGACCACCCCGCTCGGCAGCGGCCTCGACACCCTGCGACAGAAGCCCACCCCGCCCGGCCGCACGCCGTTCCGCGGGTTCGGCACGTTCGGCGTGTGGTACCCCCGCGGGCTGCTGTTGCGGAGTGCCGCCCGACAGACGTGCGTGGACCTGCTCCGCCGGTGGTCCGAGACGCCGCACGCCCTGCCGCCAGAGGCCGACGCGGTCCTCCGCGAGGTGATGGGCGACACCCGCCTGACCCCCGAGCCGCTGAAGAAGTTCATCGTCGCCCAGAGCGCCACCGACGCCGACGGCGACCCGCTGGCCGTGCTCGCCAACTGGGTGTTGGAAGCGACTCGCACCGGAGCCGGCGGCGGGCCGAAGCCCGACCCCATCGGCTGGGCGGTGGGCGTGTGGGACACTGCCCGCGACTGGATGGGCATGGAGCCGACGACCGAGTCCGACAGCGGCTTCCGACGCGGGAGGCTGAGCAAGCAGCTCGACCACGGGCTGAAGCGGGCGTTCGAGTCGTGGGACGCCGAGTTGACCGCCCGCATCCGCCGGTTGGAGAAGATGCCCGGCCCGCGGTTGGGGGCGACGCAGGCGGTCATCGCGCAGTTGGTGGCGTCGGCCGCCGGGGCGATGGCGACGATGGAAAGTCAACTCGAAGAGCTGGCGTGGAAGCGGGAGGCGGCGAAGGTGGGCGTGCAGGAGGCGGTGGCGAGCGCCCAGGGGGGGGGGTCGTTCTCCCTGTTCGGCAACCGCGAAGGGAAGTCGGTGCGGGCCGTCACGGATGCCGTCAAGGCGTTCATCGACCTGCGGGTGGCCGAAGATCTGACGGCCGCCGCCACACAGTTCTACCGCCGTCTGCACGCGCGGTTCGAAGACTGGCACCGCACCGTGCAGGCGGCCCGCGAGCGGCTCGGCCAACTGGCCGACCTGATGGAAGCGCCCATCCTGCTGTCGAGCGGGTCGTCGCACAACCCGCACATGAGCAGCGAGGCGGTGGAGGAGGCCACGCAGACCACCCTCCGCGGGTCGAACACCATGCGGGTGGTGCTGCCGAAGGGACAGGAGCAGCTCGACCGCTCGGCCGCCGACCTGCTCGACTCCGCCACGCCGAAGGCGCTGGCCGATTTGGAGGCGATGCTCACGACGGTGGTGCTCGAACCCCGCGGCGGGCTGACGCAAATGTGCAGCGGCTCCGCCGACCTGGCCCACCAGCTCACCACCCCACTCATCGACCAGGCGACGGTGTTCCTGTCCAGCCTGCTGCCGACCGAAGACGTGTCGGCGGTCGAGCACTCGGCCGCCCGCGGCTCGCCGGACGAACTGGCCCGGCGGGTGAGCAGCTACATCCGCGGGGCGGTGCCGCTCACCGGCGGGCCGGCGGATGAGGAGCGGACGTTCCTGGTCCACCCGGACACCGAACCCGGCCGGGCGTATGCGGACGTGGTGAAGCAGGTGAACCCGCAGGCGTACTGCGTGCCGGTCCGCGGGGCGGGCACCGACCTGATGTTCTGCCGCGAGCAGCCCGGCCTGCGGATGGCCGACCTGTTCAACCTGATCGACCCGTGCTGGGAGGCGTACCAGAGCCTCGCCGAGAGCGTGCTGCACAACCCGCACGCCCGCTTCGACGTGACCGAGTGGTTGCCGCTGGTGGAGTAGTGATCCTGGTGGTGGAATGGTTCATTCCACCACCCCCCCACCCATCCGTGGAACCATGTCCTGAAACTGGAACCATCCACGGGTTACGTGGCAACCTGTTGCTGAGGTGGGATTTCCGATGATTTCGCTTCACGTGCCTTCGACTGGAATCAACCCAGATTAACGCCTCGGCCGTCCGACTGGGGCCGACGCAACACGTCGTGTGTCAAATCCGACGGTCATTGATGTGCCAGAGGATGCCGCTCGGGTCCGACAGGTACAGCACCCGGAGGCCCCACGGTTGCACCGCAGGAGGCTTGGCCATGAACAGCCCGTACTTCCGCTGGAGGTCGTGCTGCTGAATGTGCTGCCACCAGGCGTCGGCGTCGTCCACCGCCAGACTCATCATGAAGTTCTCGGCGTGCGACGGGACGTAGAAGTTTTGCAGCAGAAACCGGAAGCCGCCGGCCTGGAACTGGGCGACATCGGAATTGCCCCACAACCGGGTGAAGCCGAGGTCGAGGTAGAACCGCTGGGACAGTTCAAAGTCCTTGGCGGGCACGAAGGCGTTCAGGTCAGCGACCGGGCCGGGAAGCATGGGTGGGAAACCTGGAGGGTGAACGGTTAACGTCCGGTGAATTGGCGTCTTGTGGGGTGAGTTAGTCTGGGGTTCCCTCGCCCGCAGGAGCCCCGTGATGTCCGAGCCTGATCCCCGTATCGTGGAACGCTGGCGAACGACCT
>JANNQE010000471.1:0-2645 GCA_031441625.1 Planctomycetia bacterium | reverse complement strand
GGTGGGCCCGCGCTCTCCGTGTGGGGGTGCCCGCCCCCGATCTCGGCTTGTGCGGGCCACCCTACCAACCCCGTGACTCGACCCCCATGAACTTCCGCCTGACGGCCGTCCTGTTCGCGGTGGTGCTCGCCCTGGTGGTCGGGCTGCTCATCTACGCCCTCAACTCGGCCGACCCCGAAGCGCCGACCGGCGGCCCGTTCGCCACCCTCACCGCCGCCGGGGTGAAGGCGGCCGCCGTCACCGGCGTCGAACTCGAGCGGACAAGTCCGAAGGCCGAGAAGCTGGTGTTCGAGAAGGCGGACGGCAAGTGGCGGCTGACCAGCCCGGCCGACGCGGGCGTCGATTCCGCCGCCCTCGACGCCCTCGTCGGCGAACTGCTCGCCCTCAAGCCGGTCGAGTTCGGCGGGCCGATGGAGCGGGCGAACACCGGCCTGACCAGGCCGGAAGTGACCGTCACCCTGAAGGCCGGCGACAAGTCGGCCGCCGTTCACGTGGGCGACACCACCTTCGGCAACGCCCAGAACGCGGTCACGTTCCTGGTGTCCGCCGCCGACCCGAACATCCGCCCGATGGCCGTGCCCACCGGCAAGCTCCGCACCGGCCTGTTCCGCCCGGACGCCAAAGACGGCAAGCCGGCCACTCTGGTGAAGTGGCGGAGCGACTTCCGCCCGCGGGCGCTGCTCGGCGGCGACACGCGGGACGTGGAGGCCGACTCCGCGGCCGTTACCGTGGTCCGCGGCGACAAGACGCTGGCGCTCGCCCGCACGGACGACGGCTGGCGGTTCACCGCCCCGGAGTTGGGTGCGGCCGACGTGAGCGGGGCGAGCGAACCCGACCCCACCCGCTTCACCGGCGTCCGCCCGCTGCTGAACGCACTGCTCTTCCTGCAAACCGGCGGGGCGGTGGACGTGACCGAGGACGTGCCCGCCGCCGAACTGCCGCGGTACGGCCTCGCCCCCGCCGACATCCCGCTGACCGTGACGTACACCCCGAAGGGCAAGCCGCCGCAGACGCTGTTCATCGGCAAGCGGCTGACCGACAAGGAGGGCAAGCCGCTCCCCGTCGCCCGCCACCACGTGAAACTGGCCGGCGACGCGGCCGTGTTCGCCGTCACCACCGACGTGACGGACAAGCTCGTCAACACGCTGAACGACCCGACCTCGCTGCAAAACCGCGACCTGCTGCCGCCGGCGAAACTGGCCCAGATCGACGCCGTCGACTCGTCGTTCGGCGGCGGGTTCCTACTGCGGAAGCTGGCCGGCGCGACGGACACGTGGGGGCTGTACGGCGGCGGGGGCGAACCGGCCGAGGCCCAACTGCAAGCGGTGCAGAGCGTGTTGGGCCGGTTGGCCGCCCCGCGGGTGGCGACGGACGTGCTGGCCAAACCCGACGACGTCGCCTTCGACGCCACGAACTTGCAAGCCGTGCTGAAGGTGTGGGCGGGTGGCGTGAACAAAGACAAAGCGAAGATGACCGACGGCAAGCTGCCGGCCGAGCCGCCCGTGAGCGGCGAACCGACCGTGACACTGAAAATCGGCAAGCAGTTCATCAAGACGATCACCAAGCCGGACGGCACCACCGAAGGCCGAATGCTGGTGGTCGTCCGCCGCACCGTCGGCAAGGAGAGTATCGACCTGGAAGTGCCGCTCGACGCGGTGGCCCTCGCCCTGCAACCGCGGATCAAGTTCGTCAAGGCGACCCCGCCGTCGTTCGTGCCGTCGCAGGCCACCGCGGTGGTGCTGTTCCGCGACGGCACCCGCAGTGAGTATGTGAAGAACCCGACCGCCACCGACCCGGCCTACCGCTTCGGCGTGTGGACAACCGGCGACGCGAAGGGGCCGACCGCCGACAGCGACACCCTGTTCGAGGTGCTGGCCAAGCTGGCCGCCGCCCCGACCGCCCTGCTGGTGGAGAAGGCGGACGACCCGAAGGCGCTCGGCCTCGACCCGGCCAACCCGAAGCTGAGCGCGAGGGTGACGCTGCCGGCCGAGAAGGGCGGCACCCGGACGGAGGAGTACCACTTCGGCGAACCGGTGAAGGGGGACGACACCCGCGTGTACTTCAAGGCGGTGGACAAGCCGTTCGTGTACGGCGTGCCGGTGGAGTTGTTCACCCGCCTCCGCACCGCTGATCTGAGTGACAAGGTGGCCTTCCGCCTCGACCCGAGCAAGGTGACGAAGGTGCAGATGCGGGGGTGGGCATCAACGACGGCGGACAAGTCGCAGGTGAAGGTGTCGGCCGTGTCGGAGAACGGCACGTGGGTGGCCACCGACCCGAAGGGGGCGAAGGTCGACCCGGCGGCGGTGGCCGGCTGGCTGGACGCACTGCGGTTCCCGAAGAGTGTCGGTGCGGCCCCGGTGGAGCCGGACAAAGACCCGCCGGCCGAGTACGGGCTGGGGTTCGACGGGGTGAACCTGTTCATCGTGTCGAGTGGCGCGAAGCCGGGCGACCCGGACACCGCCATCGACATCACCCTCGGCGCACTGGTGCCCGACAAGGGCGGGGTGTACGCGCGGGTGAGCGACGGCCGCGTGCGCGTGCTCCTGCTCGACGCCCGCCCGTTCGCCCTGCTCCTCGCTCGCCCGCCGCTCGCCGCCAAGTGACGGGTCACCCATGGGTTGTTGGGGTTCACGCTTCGGCGTGAC
>JANNQE010000470.1:0-3828 GCA_031441625.1 Planctomycetia bacterium | reverse complement strand
AACGACCCCTTCGGGGTCGGGTGGTGTGGCGGTCGGTGTCCCAAGGTGTCGGTGCTTCGCACCTCAACCCTGGGCTGAGGGAACCACCCCTTCGGGGTGGTTGAGGTGTCAACGCCTCCGGCCCACCCGCGGCAGACTTCGGTATCGCCGCTGAGGCCCCCGCTCAGCTCCCCACATACGGCAGCACATACGGCCCCTTCGGGATGACCGCGATCCTCGCCGCCGGGCCGTACTCCGCCAGGCTCTCCGCCACGGCTTGTTCCACGCTCGCGGCCGGCTCCACGTTGCACCGCCGCAAGGTGTTCGCGTCGAGTCCGTCGCTCACCACCTTCACCCGGCTCTGTTCCAGCACCTTTTGCAGCATCACCAGTTGCCACTCGTCCATGCGGCAGGTGTTCGGGTCGATGCTGCGGCCGGCGGAGTTCTTCCCGCCGAGCGTGGCGTACCGCATCCCCCGGCTGTACTCGTCGAGCAGGTGTTGGAACTCGGGGCTGCCGAGTCCTTCCGTCAGGCTCGCCGCCAGCACGATGGTGCCGCCCCGCTTCACGATCGGCAGCGCCCCGATGAGGCCCTTCACCGCCTGATACCACGTCGTGTCGAGCGGGTAGCCGGCGCAGCTCGTCACCACCACATCAGCGGGAGCGGGCACCGGGGCCTTCACCACGTCGCGGCAGAACTGCACGCCGTGCTTCCACGCTTCGATCATGTGTCCGGCACCGAGCCACGTCACGCGCCGCTTGCCGTCGATGCACACGTTCACGATGAAGTCGCACCCGGCCTGCTGGGCGATGAACGTGTTCTCCTCGTGAACCGGGTTGCCGTCGAGGATGCCGCAGTCGGCGAGCGGGTGTTCGAGGAACCGCGGGCCGTGCCACACGCTCACGGTTTCCAGGCCTGCAATCCCAGGGCAAATGAGCTTCCGCCCGCCACTGTAACCCGCCATCAGGTGCGGTTCGATCAGCCCGGTGGTGATTTTCAACTCGGCCTGCGTGTATCGCTTATCGATCCACATGGGCACCTCGCGGGGCGACGTGCCGAGGAAGTCGTGTTCGTCGGTCGCCTTGCCGTGGTGGTTCTCGCAGCGGTAGTTCGTCGCCACGAACTCGCCGACCAGCTCGACCAACTCGTCGCCCACGTTCGGCCGGTGAAGCCCCGTGGCCACCAGAATGGTGATGCCGGTGCGGGGAATGCCACTGGCTTCGAGCGTGCGGAGGATCGGCGGAAGCAGCAGGCTGTTCGGCACCGGGCGGGTGATGTCGCACACCACGATGCACGCCGACTTCTTCCCCTTCGCCAGTTCGGAGAGCGGGGGCGTACCGACCGGCGAAGTGAGCGCGGCTTCGAGTGCCGCTTCGGGGTCGGCGAGCGGGACGGCGTCGCGGATGGCGAGCGGCGGCGCGATCAGGCGGTCGTCGGGGAGCGAAACGGCCAGGCCGGTCTTGCCGTAATCGAGGGTGACGTTCATGCGGTGGGTCGGTGGGGGAGTGTGCGGCTATGCTATCGGGAGTGGAGCCGGCTGATAGGGTGGGTCGCTCTCGCCGAGAGCGACATCCGAATCCGGCTCTCGGAGAGAGCCGGCCACCCTAGCGGACCATCACATGCTCGACGAGTTCCTGAACGAGAAGGTGGTGATCGACCTCCGCGGGGAGTACGTCTGCCTGGGCACGCTCAAGCGGGTGGAGGAGCACTACTTCGAGCTGCGGAACGCCGACCTGCACGACCTCCGCGACACCGACACCAGCCGCGAGAACTACACCGCCGCCAGCGTGGCCACCGGCATCAAGCGGAACCGAAAGCGACTCATCCTGTTCCGCGCCGAGGTGGTGGCGATCAGCCTTCTCACCGACGTGACGCACGAGTAGAACGCATTGGCTCCCAGGGCTTCCGCCCTGGGCTATGGACGGCGGTCCCTTCGGGACGCTGGATTCCCCCATCAACCGTCGCCGCAACGCGGCCGGCGTACTTAGCCCAGGGCGGAAGCCCTGGGTCCCATCATGTCCCAATCCCTCCCCGACCTGTGCCTGTCCATCGCCCGGCGTGCGAAAACCGCGTCCATCGAACTGGCCTCCGCTCGCACCATTGAAAAAAACGCCTGGCTGCTCGCGTCCGCGGAGCGGCTGATCCGCGAAGCCGACGCGATCTACGCCGCCAACGCGCAGGACGTGGCCGCCGCCCCCGGCTTCGGGCTGAACGCCGCGTCCATTGACCGCCTCACGCTCACCCCGGCGCGGTTGAAGTCGGCGGCCGACGGGATGCGACAGGTGGCGGGGTTGCCCGACCCGGTGGGCGAAGTGCGGGAGGGCGGCATGCGGCCGAACGGGTTGCAGGTGTTGAAAGTGGGCGTGCCGCTGGGGGTGGTGTTCTTCCTGTACGAGAGCCGGCCGAACGTCACCATTGATGCCGCCGCGCTGTGCGTGAAGAGCGGCAACGCCGTCATCCTTCGCGGGGGCAAAGAAGCGGCCCACACGAACGCGGCGGTTCACGCCATCCTCGCCGACGAGTTGCCGAAGCACGGGTTGCCGGCCGACGCGGTGCAACTGGTGCCGACCGCCGACCGCGACGCCGTCGGGCACTTCCTCAAGCTGAATCAGTTCATCGACCTCGCCATTCCGCGGGGCGGGGAGAGCCTGATCCGCCGGGTGGCCGCCGAAGCCACGATGCCGGTGCTCAAGCACTACCTCGGCGTGTGCCATGTGTATGTCGATGAAAGTGCCGACCTGGACGCGGCCGAGCGGATCGTGATCGACGCGAAGGTCCGCCGGCCGTCGGCGTGTAACGCCGCCGAAACGCTGCTCGTACACTCCGCCGTAGCTGCCGTGTTCCTGCCGCGAGTCGGCGAAGCGCTGAACAAGCTGGGCGTGGAAGTGCGTGGCTGCCCCGAGACTGTGAAGCACATGGCCACCGCGAAGCCCGCCGCCGACGCCGACTTCGGGGCCGAGTTTCTCGACTTGATCCTGGCGGTGAAGGTGGTATCTGACATCGATGCGGCGGTGGGCCACATCGGCCGGTACGGCTCCGGCCATACCGACGCCATCGTGACGCGCGACACCGTCGCCGCCCGCCGCTTCGTGGCGCGGGTGGACTCGTCGGCCGTGTGCGTGAACGCCAGCACGCGGTTCAACGACGGCGGCGAACTCGGCCTCGGCGCGGAGATCGGCATCAGCACCGACAAGTTCCACGCCCGCGGGCCGTGCGGCCTCCGCGAACTCACCACCTACAAGTACGTGGTCACCGGCGACGGGCACGTCCGCGGTTAGACCCCATCGGAGTCGGCCCATCGTGCGGCGGGCGTGGCTACTGTTCCTCCTCCTCGCCTGCGGCTGCTCGTGGGCGAAGAAGCCGTACGCCAACGACCCGCTCATCCGCAACCGCCGGGCCGTCATCGCCAACCCCATCGACTGCCCACCCGTCGAGAAGTGGGAACGCCCGGTTCCGCCACCCCCACCACCACCACCCAAGTAGGTGCCGCCTGCCGGGCGGCACGGTTCGGAAGTGCCGCTCGGCTCGCGGCACTCGCACTCCGAGGACACACCAATGACCACCCCGCGAGCGGCCGGCGAGTACGTCATCGAACTGTCCGACGGCGCAAGCGTCACGCTCACCTCGAACGGCCAGGGGCAGAACGACCTGGAGAGCGACGGGCTGAAGTACGAGGAGGACGACGACCCGGCGACGGCCATCTACAACGCCGCCATCGACGGCGTCGAGTCGCTGGTGCTGGCGCAGTGGGCGGCGGGCATCGACGTGAGCACGCCGGCGTACAAGGCGGCACTCGAAACGACCGTCGAAGCGCTGACGACCAACCTGGGGTGAGCGATAGGGTGGTCC
>JANNQE010000469.1:0-4280 GCA_031441625.1 Planctomycetia bacterium | reverse complement strand
GCCGCGAGCTTGCGAGCGTGGATAAAAAGACGCTCGCAAGCTCGCGGCGATGACCATAGCCCTGTGGAAAAGCCGGCGCGCCGGTGACGCGCCCGTGACGCGCACGGGCGCGCAAAGTGCGATTCGACCGGCGGTTGTCGTTGGGGTTGTTCGGCGCGTCGCGGCGCGCCACAATTGCGCCACCGGCGCGCCGGCTTTTCCACACCGGCATCCGGGCGACTTCCCCTTGAGTTCTCAGGCAACGCGGGTCGTACGGGTGGTGTGCGCGCCACGAACGGCCCGCACCTTACTGTCTCTACTGTCTTTAGACTTCAAAGAGAGATAAAGAAAGAAGGCAGGCGACCAGGAAGGCAAGAACTGGAACCGGGAACGCAGTGACCGGGTGATTCACACTGACCGGGTCATCGCCCACGCCGCCACGGAGAACGCCATGAAGGTGACGTGTCAGATCGACGGGCTACTCGCCGCGTGCCAGATCGCGCAGATGGCCGTGGCCGCACGCAGCACCAAGCCGATCCTGTCGAACGTGAAGGCGATGGCCCACGACGACGCCCTGATCATCATGGCGACGGATTTGGAGGTGGGAATCCGGTACGAGTTGCGGGGCATCAAGGTGAGCCGCGGCGGGAGTGCCATTCTGCCCGTCACGAAGTTGGTGAACATCCTCAAAGAAGCGACCGACCTGGAAGTGACCATCGACGCCGGCGAGGAGACCACCCGCGTGACCATGCGGGGCGGCAAGTACGAACTTCCCGGCGGCGACCCGGCCGAGTTCCCCGACGTGCCGACGTTCGATCCGGGCGGGCGGTTCCACGAGATCTCCGCCGGCGTGCTGCGGACGATGATCCGCCGCACCGCCTTCGCCGCCAACCGCAAGGACAACTCCCCACGCTACAGCGTGAACGGCGTGCTGTGGGAGGCCGACGGCACGAAGGCCCGGTTGGTGGCCACCGACCTCAAGCGGCTGGCCATCGCCGAAGGGCCGGCCGAACTGCACGGCACCGCCGACGCCAAGCCGCCGTCGCACCTGGTGCCGCTGAAGGCCATTCAGTTGCTCGAACGCAACCTGACCGACGACGGCGAGCGCATCCGCGTGGCTCTGAACACGAACGACGCCCTGTTCCAGACCGAACGCGCCACCGTGTACACCCGGCTGGTGCAGGGCAAGTTCCCGATGTACCAGCAGATCGTGCCGAAGAAGTCGGCCGTGCAGTTCCCGCTGAACGTGCCCGATTTCTTCGCCAAGGTGCGGCAAGCGGCGATCACGTCCGACGACGAGAGCAAGCGGGTGGACTTCCAGTTCAGCGGGCAGAAGGTGACGATGAAAGCTCGCGGCCCCGAAACCGGCTCCAGCGAAGTCGAACTGGAACTGCCCGAGTACCCCGGCGACGACATCGACATCGCGTTCGACCCGAGCTACCTGACGGAGATGTTCCGGGCCATTGACGGCGAGCCGACGGCCACTCTGGAAATGACCAACCGCGAGAAGCCGGCCATCTTCCGCGTCGGCGACCAGTACATGTACCTGGTCATGCCGATGGGCGACCGGGAGTAGGATGTGCTGCTTAGGGTGGTCCGCTCTCGCCGAGAGCGGCATCCGACCCGGCTCTCGGCGAGAGCCGGCCACCCTACCGGAGTGGCGATGTCCGAGAAAGGTCCCGAAAACCTGGGCGACGTACTCGGCCGGCTGTTCACCGCCCGCGGGTGGGGGCGGCTGAGCGAGCGGTCGCGGCTGGAAGGCGTGTGGGCCGAGGTGTCGGCCGAGTGGCCGGGTCAGACTCGCGTGCTGAGCCTCCGCCGCGGGGTTCTGGAAGTGGAAGTGAGGAACGGCGTGCTGGTGCAAGAGTTGGCCCAATTCCACAAGCGGAAGCTGCTCGGCGAACTCCGCAAACTGCTCCCCGGCCAAACGCTCACCGACCTCAAGTTCAAAGCCGGCGCGTGGTGAGTGTCGCCGCACGCTCCGCGGGCGGTGTTCGACAGAGGGGTGAGGTTGGGGGTGTTCATCCGGTCACCCACTCGACCCGCGGTTGACGGCCGACGGCCACGGGCTTTCGTTGACCTCCGGTGTTGCAGGTGCGGTCACTTCCACGTTCCTCCTCCGTTCGCGGATCATCAGGTACGCCGTCGGGCCGAGCACTAGCAGCGTGCCGACCAGTTGCCAGACGTTGAACTCTCGCCCGCCGAAGAGCCCCTCCCACAGCATCACCATGACCACCTGCGACAGCCCGACCACCGACACTTTGGTCGCCTGCCCGCCGCGGAACGCTTTCGTCAGGAAGATCTGCCCAACGGTCGCCGTCGTGCCCACCGCCAGCAGCAGCAGCCAGATGTTCCAGTCTTCGGGCAGCACCGACTTCGCCACCTCGCCTTCCCGCGGCGGCATCAAGTACGTCATCGAGCAGAAGGCCACGCTCACCCACGAGAAGTGAACGACCACGCCGAGCGAGCTGATCCCCTTCACGCGGTTCAGGCCCATCATGGCCACGGCCGTGAAGACGGACGCGACGATGGCGGCGAAGTGGGCCGGCTGGAGGTCGTTGAACTTGAACTCGTTGCACACCGCCACCCCACCGACGGCCGCCAGCACGGCGACGAGCACGCCGAGCGTCGGCCGCTCGCCGAACGCCGGCCACGACAACAGCGCAACCCACACCGGGAATGAGTTGGTGATGACGAGCACGTCGGAGCCGGGCAGGTGCGTGAGCGCGTAGAAGCTGGTCACCATGCTCAGGCTGCCGGCGATGCTGCGGAGCCACAGGATCGGCGTGCCGAAGGTGAGCTTGGCCCCGGTGGCGACGGCCAGGACAGTAGCGAACACGGCGGCGATGGACGCGCGGAAAACGGCGACCGTTTGCCACGCCACGTGCCCGTTGGCCATGCCGATGAACACCACCATCGCTGCGAACCACCCGCACCCGCACAGCATCCACAGGTACGGTTTCAGCCCGGAAGATTGCATGGGGTGAAGGATAGGAGTTGGGGATGAAACCTCACCCCCCGCTGCCACTTGTTAGCCCGAAGCGCAAGCGAGGGGCCAGAGACTTCGCGGACAAGCGTTGAAGTGTTGCGGATCGCACCAACGTGAGTTAGCCCGAAGCGCGAGCGAGGGGCGAGGGACTTGGCGGACAAGTGGTCGGTCGTGGGTCGCCCCCCGAAATTCGTTTGGCTGGCTGGCCCCTCGCTCGCGCGTCGGGCTAACAAGCGGTCGGCCTTGTCACGCCTGGCGGGTCTCCGCAACGCTGGTTCGTCTCCCGCTCCCTCACGGTCGCGGCTCGTATGATACCCCCTGCCCTCCCGAGGCCCTGCCCCATGCGCCGTGCCCTCTCCCTGTTCGCGGTCGTTGTGTTCGTCGCCGTTGTGGTCGCCGACGACAAGCCGACGCCGGTCAAATTCAGCGGGCTGTCCGGCGACCCGCCGGCCGCGTGGAAGGCCGAGAAGCCGGCCAACCTGCTGCGGTCACACCAGTTCAAGCTGCCGAGCGACGACAAGACCTACGCCGACGCCGAGTTGACCGTGTCGCCCAACTCGTCCAAGGACGTGGCCGCGAAGTTCGACGAGTGGAAGGCCCAGTACACCCCGCCGGACGGCAAGAAGGCGGAGGACGTGACCAAGACGGGCGAGTTCAAGGTCGGCGACGCGAAGGTGCACGTGCTGGACGTGACCGGCACGTGGAAGTACAAGGAGCGGCCGCGCGACCCGAAGTCGAAAGAGGAGATCCGCCCCGAATACCGCACCGTGTGGGTGATCGTGGTCGGCAAGGACGACACCGCCCACTTGCGGCTGAGCGGCCCGCAAGGGGTGGTGGAGAAGCACTACCCGGCGTTCGAGAAGTGGCTAAAGGCGATGAAGTAACTGAACCCCTCTCCCGGAGACTGCCCGATGCGGCTGGCCCACAACGTGTTCTTCAAGCTGAAAGACCCCACCCCGGCGAACGTGGACGCGCTCGTGGCGGCGTGCCACAAGTACCTGAACGTGCAGCCGGGCATCGCCTTCTTCGCCGCAGGCAAGCTGTGCGATGACCTCACCCGCCCGGTGAACGACCTGGACTGGCACGTCGGGCTGCACCTGGTGTTCGACGGCAAAGAGAGCCACGACAGCTACCAGACCGACGCCACGCACAACCAGTTCATCGACGAGAACAAGGCGACCTGGGACAAGGTGCGGGTGTTCGACAGCTACGTGTGAAATGGGTTCGCCGCGAGGCCAAGCCCCGCGCGCGCGGCGGTTGCACGCGGCGGACCCAAAAGTAATAAAAATGCCCCCCATTGCCCCCCCCCGGT
>JANNQE010000468.1:0-3632 GCA_031441625.1 Planctomycetia bacterium | reverse complement strand
AGCCGCATGGGTGTCTTACCACCCAGGCGGCTCACGCCGCCGGTTCACCATCTCAGCGCCGCTTCTTGGTCTTGAAGAAGTTTTCCAAAATCCCCCGCTGGATGAGCACGCCGGCGATGGCGATCACCTTCCGCCCGGCCGACTTGGCGAACGTGGCCAGCACGCTGTCGCTCTTCTTGCCGGCCTTCTTCTTCGGCTCCGGTTCGCCCGCCTGCTGCTCGCCCCGCTTCTTCTCGAACTCCTCCCGCTTCGTCGCCGCCTCGTCGTCCGCCTTCCCGCCGTCGTCCGGAGCCGTCTTCCCCTTCAGCACCTCGTACGCCGACTCGCGGTCGATGGCCTTCTCGTACTGGCCGTACACCACCGACGCCTTGATGACCTCCTGCCGCTGCTCGGCGGTGATCGGCCCGAGTTGCCCGCCCGGCGGGACGATGAGCGCCCGCTCGACCACGCCCGGAATGCCCTTCGCGTCCAGGAACGACAGCAGCGCCTCGCCCACGCCCATTTGCGTGATGGCCGCCTCCACGTCCAGGTCGGGGTTCGCGCGGAACGTCTGCGCCGCCGCGGCCACCGCCTTCTGGTCCCGCGGGGTGAACGCCCGGAGCGCGTGCTGCACACGGTTGCCGAGTTGCCCCAGCACCGTTTCCGGTACGTCGAGCGGGTTCTGCGTCACGAAGTACACGCCGACGCCCTTCGAGCGGATGAGCCGCACCACCTGCTCGATCTTCTCCATGAGCGACTTCGGCGCGTCGTTGAACAGCAGGTGCGCCTCGTCGAAGAAGAACACGATCTTCGGCTTGTCCACGTCGCCCACCTCGGGCAACTCCTCGAACAGTTCGGCCAGCATCCACAGCAGGAAGGTGGCGTACAGTTGCGGCGATTGCAGCAGCTTGTCGGCGGCGAGAATGTTGATGACGCCCTTCCCGCCCGCTCCGGTCTGGATCAGGTCCATCAGGTTCAGGGCCGGCTCGCCGAAGAACTGGTCCGCCCCCTGCTCCTCCAGCCGCAGGAGCGCCCGCTGGATGGCCCCCACGCTGGCCGACGACACGTTGCCGTACTCGCTGGTCAACTCCTTCGCGTGGTCACTCACGTGCTGGAGCATCGCCCGCAGGTCTTTCATGTCGAGCAGCAGCAGGCCGTTGTCGTCGGCCACCTTGAAGGTGAGCGACAGCACGCCCGACTGCACGTCGTTCAGGTCGAGCAGCCGCGACAGCAGCAGCGGCCCCATCTCGGAGATGGTGGCCCGCACCGGGTGGCCCTGCTCGCCGAACACGTCCAGAACACCACCGGGCACGGGTCGAAGCTGAAGTCGGTCAGGCCGAACTGCTTGATCCGCTCGGCGACGGGTGGCTTCGGCGGGCTACCCGAGCGGCAGATGCCCGACAGGTCGCCCTTCACGTCGGCCAGGAAGGCCGGCACCCCGATGCGGCTGAACCCCTCGGCCAGCCGCTGAAGAGTGACGGTCTTGCCGGTGCCGGTCGCCCCGGCGACCAGCCCGTGCCGGTTGCCCATCTTGGGGAGCAGGTGAACGTCCTTCGAGCCGCGGCCGACGAAAATGGGTTCGGGCATTGGGCGGAATCCGTGCGAGTGTGGGGAGCCGAGTTCGGGCGGAAGTTTATCCGCCCGCCCCCGGCCGACGCCAGTTCACTTCCCGCCGTCCGTCCGACGTGTCAACAAGCTCACGACCACCAGCACGGCGAAACTGAGCGGGAGGGTGACAATCCCCGGCTGGCTGAACGGCACGGGCGAGTGCTCGGCCGGCAGCTTGTAGATGTTCGTGAAGGTGTCGCCGCTGAGCAGGATCCACCCGAGTGACGACACCATGCCGACCAGCACGGAGGCGATGATGCCCTGTTTCGTCGTCCGCTTCCAGAACAGCAGCATGATGAGCGCGGGCAGGTTGGCCGACGCCGCCACGCTGAACGCCCAGCCGACCAAGAAGTTGACGTTCATCTTCTCGAACAGGATGCCCAACCCGACCGCCACCGCCCCCACGCCGACGGCGGTCAGCTTGCCGTACAGCACCTTGCGGGCGTCGGGCAGTTGCAGTTTCAGAAACCCGCCGAGCAGGTCGTGAACGACCGCTCCACTCGCGGCGACGATCAGCCCGCTGACCGTGCCCAGCACGGTCGTGAACGCGACGGCCGAGATGAGCGCGAACAGCACCTCGCCGAACCCCTTCGCCAGCAGCGGGGCGGCCATGTTCGTGTTGCTCACGTCCAGGTGCCCGCCGGTCATCGCCCCCAGGCCGAGGAACAGCGTGAGCACATAAAACCCGCCGATGGTGGCGATGCCCACCACCGTGCTCTTGCGGGCCGCCGCCGCGTCCTTCACCGTGTAGTAGCGGATGAGGATGTGCGGCAGGCTGGCAGTGCCGCAGAACAGCGCCAGCATGAGCGACACGAAGTCCAGCTTGGCGAACAGCTCGTCCTTCTTCAGCCCGGCGAACGTGGGGCTGTTCCCCGGCCTCAGCACTTCCGCTCCGGGTGTCGGCTTCGCCACGTACTCTTCGCCCATCTTCTCCCACCGGACGATTTCGCTCTCGCGGATGGTGCCCAAATAGCTGATCGGGTCGAGCGGGCCGGTCTCGCTGATTCCGCCGGGCAGTCTGGAGATGTGCCCGGACGGGCGAAGGGTCTCCTTCGTCTGCGGTGACAGTGCGGTGTCACTCGGGTCGGCCGTCAGCCCGCGGTTCAAGATGAGGACCGTCAGGATGCCGGCGAACAGCACCAGCAGCCCGCCCTTGATGAACTGCACCCACGTGGTACTGGCCATTCCGGCGGTGGCCACGATGACGGTGACGACCGCGCCGACGATGCACACCCCCGCCCAGTGCGGCAGGCCGAGCAGCGGTTGAATGAGCACGCCCGCGCCGACCATCTGCGGGATCAGGTAGAAGACGCTCACCACCAGCGTGCTGATTGCGGCGGCCAGCTTGATGCCAGGGCTGTTGAACTTCTTGTCGAGGGCGTCGGCGAACGTGAACTTGCCGAGCCGCTTGAGCGGTTCGGCGATGACGAACAGCGCCACCACCCACCCGGCCAGGTAGCCGATGCTGTACAGGAAGCCGTCGTACCCGTAGAAGGCGATCATCCCGCAGATGCCGAGGAACGACGCGGCCGACAGGTAGTCGCCGGCGAACGCCACCCCGTTCACGAACCAAGGCACGCTGCCGCCGGCGGCGAAGTAGCCGCTGGCCGAGCGGGTGCGGCGGCCGAGCCAGATGCTCAGGCCGAGTGTGACCAGCACGAACACGGCGAACACGCCGACGGCCAGCGGAGAGGTCTCGTACTTCACTGGCCCACCCCCGCCGGCGTGCGACACAGGACGGCGTACACCACGGCCAGCACCACCGCCCCGCCGATGAGGGCGAGGCCGTACACGACCGCCACGTTCAGCCGGCCGAGGGTGGCGTCCATGACCCACGGGGCGAAGGCGTTGACGCCGACGAACGCGGTGTAGGCGACGAGGTAGACTGCGAACAGCACCAGCCCGAGGCGGGCGTTGTGCCGCTCGCTGGCGAGGTCGCGGGGTTCGTCGGGCGGAGGCGGGGCGTCGAGTGGGGGCATGGGGTTTGTCCCCCTCTCCCCTTGTGGGAGAGGGGCTTGGGGTGAGGGGGGTGGGGACTACCCGTC
>JANNQE010000467.1:0-7608 GCA_031441625.1 Planctomycetia bacterium | reverse complement strand
CCACCCACCCGGTCACTGCGTTCCCGGTTCCAACAGGCGGCATCCCCTACACCCCGGGCGGTTCGGCGGACAGGTCCAGGTCGGCGACAGTGGCGTCGGGGGCGACCATCCGCCCGCCGACCGGGTGGGCCTCGGCCACCGGCGCGACGCTCGCCTTGTACGCCTCCACCACCTGGTTCGGGTCGCCCTGCATGATCACCCGCCCCTGCTCCAGCCACACCACCCGCGTACACAGTTCGCGGATCGACCCCAGGTCGTGGCTGACCATCACCATCAGCCGCGACCGCGACATCATCTCCTTCATCCGCTTGGTCGCCTTCGCCTGGAAGGCGGCGTCGCCCACGCTCAGCACCTCGTCGATGAGCAGGATTTCCGGGTTGGCGGCGGTGGCGATGGCGAAGGCCAGGCGGATCATCATGCCGGCCGAGTAGAACCGCACGGGGATGGTCAGGAACTCGCCCAGCTCGCTGAACGCGGCGATCTCGTCCACCTTGCCGGCCAGCGTCTTCGGCGTCTCGCCCTGGAGGTATCCGCGGTAGCGGATGTTGTCCCACCCGCTCGCCTCCCCCTCGAACCCGAGGGTGATCTCGAACAGCGAGCAGATGCGGCCGTCCACCTGCACCGTCCCGCGGGTGGGCGGGTAGACGCCGGCGATCATCTTCAGCAGGGTACTCTTGCCCGCCCCGTTGTGCCCGATGACGCCCAGCCGGTCGCCGTCGCCCGCACTCAGGGTCACGTCCGACAGGGCGTGGATGTTCACCCGCGGGTTGAACGAGTCCAGGAACATGCCCTTCAGCAAATACTGCTTGAGGGTGACGTTCCGGCTCTTGCGGAGGGAGAACGTCAGGCTGGCGTCGGAAAGGGCGATGCGGGCCATCGGCTCCGGTCTCAAGGATTCAGTAGGTGCCGCCTGCCGGGCGGCACTCGTGGGCCGTGGGAGTGCCGCTCGGCAAGCGGCGCCTACCCGGTCACATCTGGAAAATCACCCGCTTGGACAGCCGGGCGGACATCAGCCACGCCAGCCCGATCATCAGCAGCGTGAACACGCCGGCCACGGCAAACGTCTGGCCGGTCGGCCACTCGGCGTACACCAGCGGCAGGCGGAACAGGTCCACGAACGCGGCCGCCGGGTTGTAGTCCACCACCCACCCGTGCTCGCTCCCAGGAGGGAACATGGTGGGGGACCGCATCCACATGACCGGGGTGAGGAAGAAGAGCGCCTGCGCGGCCAACTCCAGCAGGTGCGAGATGTCGTGGAAGTACACCGTCGCGTACCCGGTGACGGTGGCCAGCGCCCACCCGCACGTCATCGCCAGCAGCAGCGCCGGCAGGATCATCCAGACGCGGGCGAACACCCCCCAGTCGCCGTGATTGATCGGGTCCACGGCGGCGGTCGGCGACGGCGGGGTGGCGGGGGCGGCCGGCGACTGGTCGAGGGCTGCCTCCCGCAGGTTCCTCACCTGAGCCTTGCCGTCCTTCAACTCCACTGGCGGGAACACGGCCACCAGCAGGCACACCACCAACAGGGAGATGAGGAAGTGGATGGCGTTGGTGAGCATCACCCGGAGTGAGTACACGGCGAACGGCAGCGGGGCCTGGCGGATGTACGACTCGTGCCGGGTGAGCGAGTTGCACCCGCCCGTCGTGCAGTCCCGCAGGAAGCCGAACGACACCATGCCGGCGATCAGGAACTTGGCGTACGAGAACGGGTCGGACTGCACCAGCTTGGTGAACATCAGGCAGAAGATGGCCGTCATGCCGATCGGCTGGAGGAGCGACCAGAAGATGCCGAGGACCGACTTGCGGTACCGCGTCATCAGGTCCATCTTCACCAGCGACAGCCAGAAGTGGCGAAACTTCCAGATGGTAGCCGCGTCCTGAATCACACCCGCCTCCGGCACAAAGACGACACAGGGTTGTGTTTCGGTGGCACAGGAATTCCTGCCTGTGCTCCCCCACACAGGAAGGAATGCCTGTGCCACCAATTGCCGCCCGGTAGAAGTTAGCCATTTCGCCCACCCGCCGCCACCCCAACCGGCCCGGCCGAAAAATCTGATTGTGCCGACTCTTGCGCTTGCGCCGGCTGAGACTACAGTGTAGAGTTTGACGGTTCTTCCGCCCCTCTTGCTGCCGGGTGATCCGATGGTGTGGGATGACATCTGGACGGGTGACTGCGTCGAGCTGCTGGCGAAGGTGCCGGCCGGGAGCGTCGACCTGGCGTTCGCCGACCCGCCGTTCAACATCGGGTACGAGTACGACAAGTACCACGACAGCCGCAGCAAGGCCGACTACCTGGCGTTCACCGACCGCTGGCTGGCGGCCGTGCGGCGCACCCTCAAGCCGACCGGGGCCATGTTCGTGGCCATCGGCGACGAGTTCGCGGCCGAGCACAAGGTGCGGCTCGACGGGCTGGGCCTGCACATGCGGAACTGGGTGGTGTGGCACTACACGTTCGGGGTGAACTGCGCGAAGAAGTTCAGCCGTAGCCACGCGCACATCCTGTACTACGTGGCCGACCCGAAGCGGTTCACGTTCAACGGGGACGCCGTGCGGGTGAAGTCGGCCCGCCAGACGGCCTACGCCGACCGCCGCGCCAACCCGCTCGGCAAGCTGCCCGACGACACGTGGTATCTCCGTCCGCAAGAGACCGACGACCACTTCGAGAGCACGTCCGACACGTGGGCGGTGTCGCGGGTGTGCGGCACGTTCCACGAGCGGACCGGCCACCCGTGCCAGATGCCGGAAGCCGTGCTCGAGCGGATCATCGGCGTGGCGACGAACCCCGGCGACGTGGTCCTCGACCCGTTCGCCGGCAGCGGCACCACCCTGGCGGTGGCCAAGCGGATGCGGCGGCGGTTCCTGGGCACGGAGTTGTCGCCGGCGTACGCCGATGGGGTGCGGGAGCGGCTGTCGAGCGTCACCCCGCAAGTGGGCGAGGCGGCCAAGCCGGTGCGGGTGAGCGTGCCCCGCGGGCCGGGCATGAAGAAGACGCAATCGGCCGGGATGCAGGTGCGGAAGCCGCGGTAGGTGGGTGGCTCACCGATCTTCCAGCCACCACTCGGGGCGGTCGGTGTTGGCCGGTTCGTGCCGCACCCGCCGCCCGCTCATCAGGAACGGCGACAGCAGGCCGAGCAGTGCGGGGATGGGATTTTCGGTCGGCTCCAGGCACCGGACGAGAGTCCATTGCGGCGGCATCCACCCGCCTTGCCTGTCCATCGCAGCCAGCAGCACCCGCCCGAGCCAGAAGTCGTGCCTCTGCCCGCCGATGGCGATGGTGTCCGTGTCCGCACGCTCCACCCGCCGGATTTCGGAGGAGGTTTCGGACCACACGTGGTGGGGTAGGTTCGTCAGCGACGCCCCGGTGTCCACGATGGCCTCGAACCGCCGCATCCGCTGAAATTGCCGGGGCGGTCGCCACCCCTGCTCTTCAGTTGGGGGCACCAAGTACAACTGAACGTAGGGGTGGTAACAGGGGACCGGAACAGTTTGCCCTGCGCCCGTGTGCCGGATCGGGAGGGTCCAATCCTCTCGGGTGTCGAGCATGAGACGAGCCATGGGCGAATCGCTCCGTCACTTCCACTGCTGGCGGAAAATCAGGGTGGTCACGATGCGGTTGGCCGGGATGCCGGTCTCGGCGGAGACGAGTTCTCGTAGCTTGTGCGGATTCTTGCCGTGGCCGAGCACCTTCTGTCCGACGACCGCAATGAACTCGCCCCGGAACTCGTCGAACGTGCCTCTGCTGTAGTGTTCATTCACCCACACCTCGTCCGCGAGAGCGGCCTTCCCCTCGTCGTCCAAGTCGGCGAGGTAGTTGTCCGGTTCGACTTCCGGCGTAAGCGTGGGCTGCCTCCGGCGAGTGACGAGCGTGGTGACGATTCGGCGAGCCGGGATGCCGGTCTCGGCGGTCACAATCTCCCGGAGTTTCAGCAAACTCCGGTCGTGACCGAGCACCTTCTTGCCGACGACGGCGATGTACTCGCCCCCGAATTCGTCGAACGTCCCCCGGTTGTACTCCTGGTTCATCCACACCTCGTCTGCAAGGGCGGCCCTCCCTTCGTCGTCCAGGTCAACGAGGAAGTTGTCCGGTTCGACTTCTGGTGTTGGGGCCTTCTCCGGCTTCAGTTTGGCGAGCGCGGCCTTGTACTCCTCCGGCATTCCGTCCACCCACAGCGGGCCGAAGAACCCTTCGGGCACGGGGCGGTCGTCGTTGAAGTCTTCGGACTTGTTGCGAGAGAGCGCGCGGACGGCTTTGAAATCGTGGATCAGGGACGGCACCACACCACGTCTCTTGACGGCGGTGCAAGCGGCCAGTGCGGTGTAGGCGGTGGCCACCGTGACCCCAATGACGGCGTCGGCTTCGGAAGCAGTGGTGGCGGATTCAGTGGCGGCGTAGGCGGCGGCGACCGCGTCATCGGCAATGTGTGCGGCAGCAGGGTGGGCAGAGGAATTACGCAACTGCTGGCGCCGCTCCCAAGTCATGTCCCGACATTGACACCGTTGAATCAACCCGCTGGCATACCCTTCCGCAATGGAGATGAACCCGTCCGCGAGGTGGTACAGCACCACCCCGTCATCCCAGTTCCCTCGAACCAGAAGCTCCGGCTGCACTCTTCGCGCACAGCGGGCGGCGAAGCCGACGACGAACCGCCTGGGCACCGTGCGGAGGACCGCCGCCACCGCGTCACGGTCTCGCAGGTCGATGTCGGCGGCGTTGGCCGTATCGGTGTTCATCGCGTCCCAACCACGGCGTCGATTCAGTGGCGGGCGTTGTACCCGGACACTCTGGCGATGCCAACTGCATTCTTGCACCGGAAATTGAATCTGGAAGTGACCCCACTGCGAATGTGGGCGCAGCGCACGCCGTCACACGTTACGCACATCCTTCGCCACGTCGGGTACACTGGCCTCCGTCCCCTGACTCCGGAGTCGCCATGAAGCGCCTGTTCGCCCTCGCCGTGCTGCTCGCCGCCGTCGCCCCGGCATCGGCCATCTTCCTCCGCCCCGACCTGGAAAAGGTGCCCGTCGCCCGCCTCATCGAGAACCTCGAAAAGGCGGTGAAGGACGACCCGAAGAAGGCCGAACCGCTCCTCAACCTGGCCCGCGCGCACGCCATGGCCTACGCCAAGAAGGCCGACGAGTTGGAGACCGACAAGCGGGGCGGCGGGCTGTGGTTCGGGTACGAACCCCCGCTGGTGCCGTTCGGCAAGGCGGAGAAGACCGACGACAAGGAGAAGGCAACCGCCGCCAAAGCGCACCTGGACACGGCCGTTAAGCTGTACGCCCAGGCGGTGGAACTCGACGGCAAGAACCTGATCGCCCGCATCGGGCAGGCGTGGGTGACGGGCGAGGCCGGCAAGAAGGACGACGCGGTGAAGTTGTACCGCAAGCTGATCGAAGAGGCGTGGAAGACGGAGAAGGATTTGCAAGCCCTTGGGTTGGGCGGGCACACCGTCACCAGCGAGGCCGGCGGCTACCTGACCGCCCTGCTGGACAAAGAGAAAGACAAGGACGAGATCGCCGACCTGACGGCGAAGGCCGAGAAGCTGAGCAAGCTGCCGCGGCCGATCACCCCCATCGCCGTGCCGCTGAAAGCCGGGCTGACCGCCGCCGACCTGGAAGACCGCACGGCGGCGGTGGCGTTCGACGCCGACGGCACCGGGGCCAAGAAGTGGAGTTGGGTCACGCCGGATGCCGCGTGGCTGGTGTACGACCCGAAAGCGACCGGCAAGATCGGCAGCGGGCTGCAACTGTTCGGCAGCGTCACGTTCTGGATGTTCTGGTCCGACGGGTACGCGGCCCTGCGGGCGCTCGACGACGACGGCGACGGCCGCCTGAGCGGGAAGGAGCTGGCCGGGCTGGCCCTGTGGCACGACGCGAACGGGAACGGGGTGAGCGACCCCGGCGAGGTGAAGCCGCTGGCCGAGTACGGGGTCACGGCGGTCGGGTGCAAGGCGGAGGTGTTGAAGGGGCACCCGGACGGGATCAAGTTCAGCCCGACCGGGGTGACGTTCGCGGACGGCTCCACCCGCCCGACGTTCGACCTGATCCTGAAGGCGAAGTGAGGCCTGGAACCGGGAAGGCGGGTGGGCACCTCACACGGCGTCCACGTCGCCGTCCGGGCGGTTCACCTCGAACGCCTTCGCCATCGCCTTGTTGAACAGCTTGGTCATGCCCATGATGCCGAACACGATGCCCACGATGTACGACGGGATGGTGAAGAGGGCCGGGCAGCAGGTGAACATGTACTGCGGGCCGAAGAAGCCGAGCAGGCAGGCGAGCAGGTAGATGGGCACGCACGCGGCGAAACAGGCGAGGACGCCCAGCCGGCGGTTCTGCACCTTCTTCATCATCATCCCGCCGAACGCCTTCACCCCGCCCATCAGAATGCCCGACACGCCCAGGCCGATGGTCATGGCCACCACCTCCCACGACAGCCCGCCGGCCCCGCCCCCCCCGCTCGACACGCCCAGGCCCATCAACACGCCGATCAGGATGTACAGCCCGCCGTACACCACGTCCAGCCAGCCGAGCACCATCAGCCCGCCGCCGGGCGTGGCCAGGTCTCGCTTCGCCTGCCACACCCACGCCTTCGGGTCCGACGACTCGTACGGGTCCTCGTCGCGGTAGCCCCGCCGCCGCCGCGGGCGGTCGTACTCGTCGTCGTCGTCGTACCGACTGCGGCGGGAGTCGCGCCGCCGCCAGCTCGGGTCGTCGTCGTCCCGCCGCGACGACCGCCGCCCGCCCGACGGGTCCGGGTCGTCCGCCCGGAAGACCTGTTGGCACATCGGGCACTCGACCTTATGTCCCAGGTCGTCGGCCGTCACACTCACCTCCCCGCGGCAGGCCGGGCACTTGAGGACGACGGCCGCGTTGCCCCGGCGGGACGGGCGGTCGGGCGGGGGAGGTGCGGGCGCGGACGCCTTCGGCTTGGCCAGGGTCGGCCGCGGCGGAGGGAGCGGAGGCGGCAGTTCGGAGGCGGATTCGGTGGCGGGCGGTGCCAACTCCGGGAGTGGCGGCGGTACATCGTCCGGGAGTGGCGGCGGGGCTGGAGGCTTCTCGGCGGGGCGGGTGGCCACGAAGTGCGTGAGGCAGCCGGGGCACTCCACCCGGTGCCCGATGTCGTCCGGGTCGAGTTCGAGTTCGGCACGGCAGTTCGGGCAGGCGACCACGGGCACGGCGGCACTCCGGCGGGCGAGGACGGAGATTAGGTGTACGAAACGCGGAACGCTCGCACATCGCCTCCCGGCGGTGCCAACGGTCGGCCGGCCGGCGGGTTGGAAGTGGGGGCGAAAGTCCGCCCGCCGGGCGATTGCACTGCAAGTGTGGGCGGATTCCGCGTATTCTGAATATTCCTTTTCCTTCCCCGTGAGTTCGGAGTCGCATCATGAGTCGCCGAAACGCACGCGGTCGGGCGGGGGTGTGGGCCGGGGTGGTCGGGGCGCTGGCGCTGGCCGGGTGCGGCAAAGAGCCGACGCCGGTGGCCCAGGTGCCCACTCCCGTGGTGTCTACACCCACCGAACCGACCACGCCCACCCCCCCCCCCCCCCCCCCACCCCCCCCCCCCCCCCCCACCCCCCCCCACCGGGGCCTAAAACCCCAGCCCCAAAA
>JANNQE010000466.1:0-5578 GCA_031441625.1 Planctomycetia bacterium | reverse complement strand
CTACGTTCCCGGTTCCACCGCTCGCTACCATGTCCGGAACCTCCTCCCTGGGTCGTTCCGTGCCCCTGCCCTCCCCCGCCGTCCGCCTGCTGCTCGCCCTCGTCTGCGTCGGCGGGCTGCTCGTCGCACTCGTTCCATCCTCCCCACCACCTCCGCCCGACATGCCGCGGGTGAAGGTGAGCGCCGACCGTTCGCACTTCGTGCTGTCCGACGGCGAACGCTTCACCCCGTGGGGGTTCAACTACCTCGGCCTGTTCGATCACCTCGCCGAAGAGGATTGGCACACGCCGGAGGGCTGGCAGCGGATCGAAAAGGACTTCCGCGAGATGAAACTGCTCGGGGCGAACGTGGTGCGGTGGCACTTGCAGTTCGAGACGTTCATGGCCGCACCGGATCGGCCGAAGCCGGAGCAACTCGCCCGCCTGCGTGTACTGCTCGACCTGGCCCGCGATACCGACCTGTACCTCGACCTCACCGGGCTGAACTGCTACCGCAAGAGCCGCATCCCGGTGTGGTACGACGCCCTGCCCGAATCAGAGCGGTGGGCGGCGCAAGCGGTGTTCTGGGAGGCGGTGGCCGGAACGTGTGCCGGGCACCCGGCGGTGTTCTGTTACAACCTGACGAACGAGCCGATCATCGGCGAACCGAAGCCGGGCGAACACCCGTGGGTCGGCGGGGAACTCGGCGGGTTCCACTTCGTGCAGCGGGTGAGCCAGAAGCCGGCCGGCCGCGACCGCGACCAGATCGCCGAGGCGTGGGTGAAGCTGTTGGTGCGGGCGATCCGGGCGCACGACCGGCAGACGCTGGTGACGGTGGGCGAAATCCCGTGGTCGCAGGTGTGGCCGACGGCGAAGCCGGTGTTCTACACCGCCGGCACCGCCGCACACCTCGACTTCGTCAGCGTCCACCTGTACCCCGGCAAGAACCAGGTCGACAAGGACAAGGCGGCGCTCGCGGCCTACGAACTCGACAAGCCGCTGGTGGTGGAAGAAACGTTCCCACTGAACTGCACGCTCGCCGACATGGACGCTTTCATGGACGCCACCGCCGGCACGATGGACGGGTGGATCGGCCACTACTTCGGGGCGACCGTCGCCGAACACCGGGCCGGGGCCAAACCCGCCGGCCCGGTCGTCGCGGAGGTCCTCGAACACTGGCGACGCAAGGGGCCGACCGCTTCACGACGATAGTCGCCCACCGGCACGCGCGGGTCGCCCGTCGAAGGCCGATTGGCTCACGTCGGGCACGAACGCCGACGGCGGCTCGCCACGTCACTTCTTCGCCGCCGCTTCCACCTTCAGCTTGACCGTCACCGGGAAGTGGTCGGCGTACCCGCGGTCGGCGTCCTTGATGTCCTTGTCCGGGTCGCCGAACCGCCACGGCTCGCGGCGGGTGGCCCCCTTCTTCATCAGCCCGTCGGTGTACGTGGCCACGCTCTTCGGGTCGGCGCTCCAGCCCGTCGTGTCGAGCATCCCCGGCGAGACGACGATGTGGTCGTAAATGAGCGGCTTGCCGCCGTAGTACAGGGTGCCGAACTTGGCCGGGTCTTTGCCGTTCATCAGGTTGAGCAGGAGCGGGTCTTTGGCCAGCGGCTTCACCTTCGTGATGTCGCCGGTCGCCCCCAGGTTCTTCGTCAACTCCTGGGCGTCCGGCGTCTCGTTGAAGTCGCCGCAGATGAGGAAATCACTCTCGGGCTTCTTGTCCACCATCTCGGCCACGCGGTCCCAGATGGTGTTCGCGTACTTCTCCCGCCCGTCGTCCCCGTCGGTGCCGTCCCGCTGTTTCAGTTGGCTGGTCCAGTGCGAGGCAATCACGCACAGGTCCTTCTGGTTCACGTACGGGTGCATTTCCAGGATCCGCAGCGGCTTCCTCAGCAGCTTCACGTTCCGCACGTCCACGTTCACCCGGCTGATGACGCACGGGGCGATGTGCCGCCCGCCGTCGATGTTCTGCATGACCACGTGCTTGTACTGGTACTTGTCGTCTTGCTTCGTCTCGGTCAGCTTGGCGTTCAGCGCGTCCTTCAGCAGGTCGGCCGCCCGCACGCTCTCCACCTCCGCGCACGCGATCACGTCCGGCCCCTTGCCGCCGTTCATACCCACCAGGGCGCTGGCGATCCGGTCGTACTTCAACTCCCGCAGCTCCTTGTTCTCGGCGAACGGGTTGTCGTACTCCTCGTCCACCTCCCGCCGCTTGTCGTCCTTGTCGTCGAACAGGTTCTCCACGTTCCAGAAGCAGAACAGGAACTCGTTCTCGCCGTCCGTCACCGTCGTCGTCGGCTTGCCCGTGGGGTCTTCCTTCTTCTGCATGAACAGGAACACCCCCCCGCCGATGAGGGCGAGCACCACTACGCCGATTTTCACCGGCGTCGGCAGCTTGAGGAAGATCGCGAGCACCGCCCCGAGCGTCTTCTGGGTGGCGACGGACCTGGTACGCGAGCGGGCCATGCGGCACCAGGTGGAGTATGGGGTACGTTCAGGATAACCGGAATTGTGCGCACATGGGAAGGCGAGAGGGCCGGCCGGCCGAATCTCGCGTTGCCAGCCCCCACCTGCGGGTGCTACCCTGTTCACCTTCTCCCAGGATGGGCATTCATGACGTGCGTGGTCACCGGCTGTGCCGGGTTCATCGGGTCGCACTTGGCCGAGCGGTTGCTTGCCGACGGGCACTCGGTCGTCGGCATCGACTGCTTCACCGACTACTACGCCCGTTCCGTGAAAGAACGAAACCTCTCGGGGGCGAAGGCCCACCCGAAGTTTCGCTTCGTGGAAGTTGACCTCGCCGACGGGAAGATCGCGGACGCGGTGGCCGGTGCCGAGTACGTCTTCCACCTCGCGGCGATGCCCGGCCTCACGCGGAGCTGGATCGACTTCGACATCTACAACCGCTGCAACCTGACCGCCACGCACCGCCTGCTCGAAGCCCTGAAGGCGGTGCCGACGCTGAGGAAGTTCGTGTACGCCAGCACGAGCAGCGTGTACGGCCGGTACGCCAGCGGCGATGAAACACTTCCCACGAAACCATCGTCACCCTACGGCATCACGAAGCTGGCCGGCGAACACCTCGCGCGGGTGTACCAGGAGGAGTTCGGCATCCCGGCGGTGGTGCTGCGGTTCTTCAGCGTGTACGGCCCGCGGCAGCGGCCGGAGATGGGGCTGCACCTGTTCATCAAGTGGGTACTCTCGGGCACGCCGATCCAACTGACCGGCGACGGGTTGCAGGTGCGCGGGGCGACGTACGTGGACGACTGCGTCGAGGCGACGGTGCGGGCCGGCCTGAACGCGATGCCGGGAGAGACGTTCAACCTGGGCGGCGGGGAGATCGCCACCGTGCTGGACATGATCCGCAAGATCGAGCGGCTGAGCGGTACGACGGCGACCATCGAGCGGAAGCCCGATCGCAAGGGCGACCAACTCGCCACCGCCGCCGACGTCGGCAAGCTCTGGCGACACCTGGGGTGGAAGCCGACGACGGGGTTAGATGCAGGGCTGGCGAAGCAGATCGAGTGGCATCGGGGGATGATGGGCACCGGATGAGCATTCTGCCCCATGTCGAGGTAGAATTGGCTATGGTGATGGGCCGCTACCAGACCAGGAGATGAGTGGTGAAACCGGGGACATGCCGGCTATGTGGGAAACGTCAAATGAAATTGACAAAGGACCACTCGCCACCACAGTGTGCATCCAATGAGAAAAGCCGTGGGCATTACCGACGAGCGAATCTGTATACCCAGACTCTTGGTCTGACCACTGCTGTTGGGACCAGACTCGCTTGCGGAAGTGGCTACGATATCGCCCCCGAGCAGCCGCCCATACGCGGTGGTATTAGTGAATATTCTCAATGCAGTGAGTGCAACAACCTGCTGAGCCGAAACTACGACGTTCCGTTCGGAGACTGGTGCAGGACGGCGAAAGCGACATTGCAACCTGGAAGAGTTCTTATCGTCCAAGAACGCTACTTGCAGATGTGCCAGAATCCTCTCGCCGTTCTGAAGCGGGTAATCGCGTTGTTTTTCTCGATCAATGGCGATTGTTTCGCGGAGAGGAATCAGGAATTGGCGAAGTTCGTCCTTGACCCTGCAAGCCGACAACTCCCTGAGCCTTTCGGCATTTTCGCAGCTTTCTGCGTCAGCGACTTGGTTAGCTACATTCCTGTCCAGTGTCGGCTTAACGTTGCGAACGGGCACGGACTGTGGATCAGTCAGATTTCGTATCCGCCGTTCACCTTCGCGCTGACGCTGGATGGGCAGTGTCCTGATCGACGATTTTTCCCGCTGAGGAGCTTCGCCCAGCATTCAATCGGTAAAGAAGCGAATGCGGAGGTGGTGCTGAGCATATTACCGACAAACCCAGTGTTCGCGGGGGACTACCGGGGCTCAGGCCGGTTAGTGCCAGACAACACAGTGGTTCTGACAACCGAGTTGCCACCCCGATATTTCCGGTTGGTGGATACTGTGTTCTGACACGCCGCACAGACCGAATCTAACCACTAGATCGGAAACCGCGGCTTGCCCCTCGCTCGCGTCGGGCTAGCAAGACAGACCACCACGAGGAGCACGGATGCTCGACACCTTGAACCGCCATTTCGTGCAGCCGCTGGTCGCGGCCAAGCGGCGGAGCCGCCACCTGCGGAACTACCGGTTCCTCAGCAAGACGCAGTTCGATTCCCCCGACGTGGTGCGGGCGCGGCAGCTTGCCATGCTGAAGGTGCAGCTTCAGCACGCCTACGCCACCGTGCCGTTCTACCAGCGCACCTGGGCCGCCGCCGGTGTACACCCCGACGATGTGAAGACACTCGCCGATTTCCGCCACTTCCCGGTCGTCACGAAGACCGACATCCGCAAGCACGCCGCGGAGATGCTGTCCGAGGCGTACCGCGGGGCGAAGCTCCGCACCAAGTCCACCAGCGGTAGTACCGGCGTGCCGCTCGTCATCAAGCTCGACGAACGCGGTGCCCAGTGGAAGGCGGGCTGCACCCTGCGGGCCGACGAGTGGAGCGGGTGGAAGCTCGGTCAGCGGGTGGCGAAGGTGTGGGGCAACCCGGAGTACCGGCACTTCGGGGTGAAAGGCCGGATCACGAATCACTTCGTCGATCGGGCCATCTACCTCGACACCATCAACCTGACCGAAGGCCGCATCCGCGAGTTCGTGGCGGCGGTGCGACGGCACCGGCCGGGGCTGGTGTTCGGCCACGCCCACTCGCTGTACATGCTGGCGTGCGTGCTGAACAAGTCGGGCATCTCGGACATTCGGCCGAACGGCATCATCTCCACCGCCATGCCGCTGCACGACTACCAGCGGAAGGCGATTGAAACCGCGCTCGGCGTGCCTGTGACGAACCGCTACGGGTGCGAAGAGGTGAGCCTGATTGCGTGCCAGTGCGAGCGGCACCAGGGGCTGCATGTGGCGGCGGAGAGTGTATATGTTGAAGTCCTGGCGAGCGGGGGGCGTCAGCCCCCTGGTGAATTTCGGAACCAGGGGGCTGACGCCCCCCGCTCGCCAGGACTTCAACATATACACACTCCGCCGCCACATGCAGCCCCTGGTGCCGCTCGCACTGGCACGCAATCAGGCTCACC
>JANNQE010000465.1:0-2270 GCA_031441625.1 Planctomycetia bacterium | reverse complement strand
ACGCTCAGCCACTCCCGAAAGAGGTGAGTTACCGACCGCGAGAAACCAAAACACCTGCAATTGCAGCGTAAACTCTGGGATCGGGGCAACGGCACCCTGGCAGGAAGTCCTCGGGCGAGCTTTGGTCCAGCGCATCATCTGTCATAGTGCCCTCCGTCGCCGAACCATTATTCGGCCAACTCGTCCGCGACAGACCAACTCGTCGAGTCCGTCTACTCCGGACGACACTGCGGGGTGCCGTTCCCCGCTTTATCGGAGCGTAAGCGGTCGGCGGGTGCGTGTCAAAACGAAACCCGCAGGGGTCTCGTGTCGCCTCAGCTCAACACATCCTTCACCACCTCGCCGCTCACGTCGGTCAGGCGGTAGTCGCGGCCAGCGTGCCGGTGGGTCAGCTTCTCGTGGTCGAGGCCCATCAGGTGCAAAATGGTGGCGTGGAAGTCGTGGACGTGAACCGGCTTTTCCACCGCCTTCATGCCGTGCTCGTCGGTCGCGCCGTGGACGACACCGCGCTTCACCCCCGCCCCGGCCAGCCAACTGCTGAACGCCCAGTTGTGGTGCTCGCGGCCCTTGTTGTCGGCCGTGTTGTTGAACGGCGTGCGGCCGAATTCGGTCGTCCACACCACCAGCACGTCGTCGAACAGACCCACCCGCTTCAGGTCTTGAATCAGTCCGGCCATCGGCGCGTCCACCTGTTTGGCCAGGTTGCCGTGGTCGGCCATGTTGCCGTGCGAGTCCCAGTTGCCGCTCGAACCCGTGTGAATGACTTCGACGAACCGCACGCCGCGCTGTACCAGCCGGCGGGCGACGAGGCACTGCCAGCCGAACCCGTCGGTCTGCCCGCGATTCAGGCCGTACAGGGCGAGCGTCTTGTCGTCTTCTTTGCTCAGGTCGAGCGCTTCGGGCATCTCGGTCTGCATGCCGAAGGCGGTCTCGAACGACTTGATGCGGGCGGCGAGGGCGGGGTCGTCGGCGCGACTCGACTGATGCGATTCGTTGAACGCTTTGAGCGTGTCGAGTTCGAGCTGCTGGCGGGTGGTGTCGGCCACCCGAGGGCGGAGGTTGGCGACCGGCTCGGTGCCGGGCACCACCCTCGTGCCCTGGTGGGCACCGGGCAGGAAGTCGGCGGCCCACACCTGCGTGCCGGCGTAGGGCATCTGCGGGGCGAGCACGAGGAAGCTGGGCAGGTTCTTGTTCAGCGTGCCGAGGCCGTAGCTGGCCCACGCCCCGAGGCTCGGGCGGGCGAACGCGAACGACCCGGTGTGCATGCCGAGCGTGGCGTTGTAGTGGTTCGAGTGGCTGGTGTGCATCGACCGGATGACGGCCAGGTCGTCGGCCTGCTGGCCCAGTTCGGGGAACAGGTCGCTCACCTCGATGCCGCTCTTGCCGCGGGGGGCGAACTTCCAGTCGGGCTTCTTCAGGAACAGCTTCTCGTAGCCGGGGCGGTTCTTCGTCTCGGGGTGGTCGAACGTCACCTGCTTGCCGTGGTCGGCGGTCAACTTCGGCTTCGGGTCGAACGAATCGACGTGGCTCACCCCGCCGCTCATGAACAGGAAGATGACGCTCTTCGCCTTGCCGGGGAAGTGCGGCTTCTTCGGGGCGAGTGGGTCGGACGTGTCGGCGGCGAGGAGTTCGCCGAGCAAGCCGCCGGCCAGCAACGAACCGGCGAGGGAGGAACCGAAGGCGCGGCGGGTGGTGAACATCGTGCTCTCGCGGTTAGAGGCCGACGGCGTCACGGAAGGTGGCGAGGTCGGCGGCGGTGGCGGCGGTGCGGAGCCACAGGCGTAGGGCGTCGGGAGCGGTGGCCGTGTTCACCCGCTCCAGCAGTTCCGGCGGCACCGGAGCGAACCGCGCTTCGAGCAGTTCGCCGACGGCGGCACGGAGACCGCGCAACAGGCCTTCTTCCATGCCGATCTCCTTGCCTTGTTCCATCCCCCGCTCTTCGGCCATTTGTACACGAGTCTTGTTCACGGGTGTCACCCTCCCGGTGGCGTTCGCATCGATTATACCACGGAACCGTGTCAGTTCAGCCTCGGACAGTTCGATGGACTCCACGGCAGGGTGAGCGTCGCGGGAGTTGGTGGGATCGGACGTGCCGTGTCGCCGCGAAGCGGCCGGCGTTCGTAGCCCAGGGCGGAAGCCCTGGGACCCGTCGCCCCACCCCACCCCCGCCCCCGCCGGGGCCGGGGCCCCCCACGAGCCCCGGCCGCGGCGGCGGTGACTTATCGACACAAGAGCCAAGGGCGCCCCCCCGGGCGACCTACCCCCGGCCC
>JANNQE010000464.1:0-8510 GCA_031441625.1 Planctomycetia bacterium | reverse complement strand
TTGTTCGCCGTCTCCCGCCGCGGGTCGGACAGGTCGGCGAACACGGCGGCCAGGGGCAGAGTCATCGGGGTTCCTCCCAGAACCCCTGTGATAGCCGTAAACCCTCACCCCGTCAGCCGTTCATAGTGCGGTGGCCCTGGGGGGCGGGCACCACCGAACTGTCGATGAACATGCTTCACACCGACGAGCGAGGGACGTTCGGAAGCCAGATGGTTAAGTGTTACTCGGCGAGAACATTCGAGCTGGGCGGCGACAGTTTTTCGGACCTCGCTCGCCACACCGAACCGCAGCGGGCGACTCAAGAGCGGAAGCTCCTGAGCGAACTGACCTCGCACGTGGAGGATGTGTGGCGTCAGGGGTACAAACTGGTCGAGCGCAACCGCGCTACGTCGGACGGGTGGAAGCGTCTCACATTCATCCTGAGTGGCGGCGGGTTACGTCTGCCGGTCCTGGACAGGCATATTCGAACCCGTCGACCGCAAACCCTGGTGTTCCGAACGGCCGATACGTCCTTCACTGTGAGCTGGCATCGTCCGCAAGAAGTTCAACACTTTCCCCCCCGTAACCCGACGCCAACGGCGGAAATCGAACAGAGCTTCCTGGCCGTCGCACACGGGTTGTCATTCGTCCGCGAACTGTGGCCGGATCAACTGGTTCCAGGTTCGACCACGCCGGTGCCGAGCAGTCAGGTTCCGTACCACGATCCCGGCCTGCGATACGGTGAGGGGGACAACTGAGCCACCACCGCTCGCGCCACTCGGACCGCGGTGCGGTGAGTTGCAATCAGTGAGAGTGATGGGACTCGAACCCGCAACCTCCGGATGCACTTCCTTGCACTGCTGAACGGGCGGGCAGTCAGGATGTGAAGCCGACGGAAACCACAGAGGTGGTCGGGGAATGCACCGATCTGCACTCCCCGACATCGCATTTCAAAAGTGAGCCGGGTGGGGATCGAACCCACGACCCGCAGATTAAAAGTCTGCTGCTCTACCAGCTGAGCTACCGGCCCGTGGGGTGTCCCCCGCGAGAATTGTACTATAGCGGTCGGCCGCGGGGCGTCCACACTTTCGCCCCACTTCTCCGGCCATTTCTGGCGGGCCGCGGGCGCTTCTGGTACGCTCTCTGTTCGCCCCGCCCACCACCCCGCCGGGTGATCGCATGTCGTTCCGCTGGCTGCCGCTCGCCCTCCTGTTGCCGTCCGCCGCACTCGCCGACACCCCGGTGTCGTTCCGCAACGACGTGTCGGCCGTGCTGTCGCGGTCTGGGTGCAACGCCGGCGCGTGCCACGGCAACCTGAACGGCAAGGGCGGGTTCAAGCTCTCCCTGCGGGGTGAAGACGCCGACGCCGACCTCGCCGCACTCACCCGTGGGATGCTCGGTCGCCGCACCGACCCGCACTCGCCCGCCGACAGTTTGCTTTTGAAGAAGGCGACCGGGCAAGTGCCACACGAAGGTGGCGTGCGGTTCAGTGCGGCCAGTTCCGAGTACGCCATTCTGCGGTCGTGGATCGCGGCCGGGTGCAAGCCCGATGAGCCGAACACGCCGTCGCCGGTGTCCCTCCTCCCGTCAGTCAAGTCGCTGGTGCTGATCGACCCGCAGCACACCGCCACCGTCACGGTGCAGGCGAAGTTCTCGGACGGCACCACCCGAGACGTGTCGGCCGTGACCAGCTATGAACTCACCTCTCTCGGCGTGGCGAAGCTGTCGAACGGCGAACTGGTCCGAGAGCAGTTCGGCGAAACGGTCCTCATTGTGCGCTACCTGCACCTGCAAGTGCCCATCCGCGTGGCGTTCTTGCCCGCCCGCCCGCCGGTCGAGGTGTCCGCCGTCCCCACATCGCACGCCATCGACAGGCTGGTGCTGACCGACCTCGCCCGGTTGCGGATTCGTCCGTCCGACCTCTGCTCCGACGGCGTGTTCATCCGCCGGGCGTACCTCGACGTGTGCGGCATCATCCCCACCGCGGCCGAGGTGAAAGCCTTCCTCGCGGACACCGACCCGAAGAAGCGGACCAAGCTGATTGACACGTTGCTCGCCCGCTCGGAGTTCGCCGACTACTGGGCGCAGAAGTGGGGCGACCTGTTGCGGAACGAGGAAAAGTCGCTGGACAAGAAGGGCGTGACCGTCTTCCACCGCTGGATCCGCAACTGGATCGCCGACGACAAGCCGCTGACCGACTTCGCCCGCGAACTGCTCACCGCCCGCGGCAGCACCTACGCCACCCCCGCCGCCAACTTCTACCGCGCCGTCCGCGACCCGTACTTGCGGGCCGAGAGTGTCGCCCAAGTGTTCCTCGGGTTGCGGGTCAGTTGCGCCCGCTGCCACAACCACCCGTTCGACGTCTGGACGCAGGACGACTACCACCGCTTCGCCGCCGTGTTCGCCCGCATCGACTACCGCATCGTGGACAACAAGCGGAACGACGACCTGGACAAGCACGAGTTCATCGGCGAGCAGTTCGTGGTGAGCAAAGGCGACGGGGAACTGACGCTGCCCCGCGGCGGGGACGCGGTGCCCAAACTGCTCGGGGCGAAGGCCGCCGTGCCGACCGGCCGCGGGGATCGCCTCGGAGCACTCGCCGACTGGATGACCGCCGCCGACAACCCGTTCTTCGCCCAGGCCCAGGCGAACCGCGTCTGGGCGCACCTGCTCGGCCGCGGCATCGTGGACCCCATCGACGACTTCAAGCGGACCAACCCGGCGAGCAACCCGGAACTGCTCGACCACCTGGCGAAGGCGTTCGCCGCCGGCGGGTACAAGTTGAAGCCGCTCGTTCGGCACATCATGACCAGCCGCACGTACCAACTGTCGGCCACGCCGAACGACACGAACGCCGACGACCGCACGCACTTCTCACGCGCCGCCGTCACGCCCCTGGAAGCCGAGCAACTGCTCGACGCGGTGACGTCTGCGACCGGCACGGAGATCAAGTGGCCGGGCTACCCGAAGGGCACGCGGGCGGGGCAACTGGCGGCGGTGCCGCAAGTCGGCCGGCGGATGGCCGCGGGCGACGGGTTGCGGTTCCTGAAGATGTTCGGCAAGCCGGAACGCCTGCTGACGTGCGAGTGCGAGCGGGGCGAAGACCCCGGCGTGTTGCAGGCGTTCCAGATGCTGACCGGCGAGTTGGTGAACGGCCTGATTCGGCAGAGCGACAACCGCCTCGGCCAGCTGCTCGACGACGGCAAACCGCCCGCCGACGTACTCGACGAACTGTATCTGTCGGCGGTGTCGCGGTTGCCGACTGCGGCGGAACGCACGAAACTGCTGGCGTATGTGGGGGGTGCGAAGGACCAACGCGCCGCATGGGAAGACGTGACCTGGGGGCTGCTCAACTCGAAGGAATTCCTGTTGCGGCGGTGACGGGACAGGGTGAGGAATCGAACGAGCGGCGCAATCCACTTTTACCATTTGACAATCGTCAATCGACCGAATACACCACCACTCAACTGATCGGCACCCGCAGGGGCGCAGATCACGGTTCACCTCGATCGTCCGGCCTACTCCAGAGGGGTTGTGATGACGCCGCTCGAGATCGTCGGGTTGGTCGGATTCATCACGTTGGGTGTCGTGGGCGTGTTGCTCCTCCTGAGCGCGGTGTCCAAACTCGTCCTGCACACGATGAAAGGCCCCCTCGAGGGTCGGATCGCCGTTGACTACGGTCCGGAGGAGATCCTCATGAAGGACCTGGGGGCGAACAGTTTCGGGCTGGAGTCCAAGGGCAAGTGGCAGGGCCGCGGCAACGGGGGGCTGGTGCTGACCAAGGACTCCTTGCACTTCTACCGCTTCGTCCGCGGGGCGGACCTCCGCGTGCCCCTGGCGGCGATCACCCAGGTGTCGTTCACCAAGAGCCATCTGGGCAAGGCGACGATCCACGACCTGCTGAAGGTGCGGTTCTCGGCGGACGGCCAGTCGGACTCGATCGCCTGGTACCTGACCGATCCGACCGCGTGGAAGAACCGGATCGACGAACTGATGGCGGAACGGCTTCCTCACGAGACGCAGTAACGCGGCGACGAACTCGTTCCCCTTCCAGGATTGGAGAGCACCCGTGCCACCACTCGAGACCGAACCGACCAAGGTCCACCCGATCCCGGCCGGAGGAACGCCATACAAAGTCGGGGGCAAAGACGACTGGTACTCCGTCGCGCAGAAGTTCAAAGTCAACGTCCAGAGGCTGATCCTGTTCAACTGCGGGACGCTCAACTCCCGGGTGGTGAACTGGTATCTGCGGACTCGCGTGGGGTGCCGGATCCCGAGCAAATGGAACTGGACGTTCGAAGCCGCCTCCGGACACATCCACATCCCGCCGTCGTCACCCGTCCAACTCGCGCTCCAGGTGTACACGTACTCGATCGCGGCGCTCAGTTGGATTGACCCCCGCACTGGACTGCCCGAAGTCGATGCGGGCGATCCCGGGGATGGCATCTTGCGCGCGGCGATCCTCGCCAACAGGGGGTATCGGTTCGCCAACTTCCTCGAAGCGACGGTCAGCATCATGCCCACCGGCATCGGCCCGATGCAGGCCGTGTTCGGGCACACCGGGTACACCGCGGACTGCGGCATCTATCGGGCGCTCTCCTTCGCCGGCATTCCCTCCTACGCCTACCCGATCAAACTGTTCGACCCGGTCACGGTCGATGGGGGCGTCGAGTTTCGCCAGATCGTGGGCGCGCGGACGCAAAGCGCCGAGGTCCTGGCGGCCAAAGCCCCCGGCCCGTTCGGCGCCGTCGGCGGAGCGATCGCGCAGAAGGCCGTTCCCCTCCCGCCGATCTGGTCGGACTTACGGCTGACCATCCGTTACGACGGCACCTACGCCGGCGAGTTGGTCGCACACAGCCTGTTTCCGAGCCTCACCTACTACGAGAATTCCCAGGTCCTGTGCCTGGTGATGGACGGGTCAGGACCGTGCCAGGCGTACGACAAGAAATCCGGCTACGACGGAATGCCGAACTACAAACGCTGGATGGATGACCGCAAGGGGTGGGGGCGCAGACGGGACACGCTCCGAGCGAAGGCAACCCGTGGGGGGCGACCAGGCCCGATCCCGGTGCCGCCTTCGGCGAACCGCAGGCCGATCCCAACGAGGTCGTCCGGCGCCCGACGACCTTTCCTCCGCAACCCTGGCTGCCGCCGCGCCAGTAGGGTGCGACTTGCTCGGCCGAATCACGGGAGTGCGGACTGTGAACTGCTACGGTCCGAGTGAAGGGGACAATCCGAGCGAGGAAGCCAACCGGCCAGAGTGGCGGCTGGCGAAAGCTGTTGGAGCCACGTTGAATTGATCCCCACTGGCATCACTACGGATGGCGTGCGATGGGCGAGACACTGCTCGCCCGCGGGCACTACGCCGGCCGAAGTTCATCCCCGATGGCACGCTGCCTGAGCTGGCGGGGGTGGCTGAGTTGGTCATTTCCCCAACTCCATCGCCGGCCGGCGGGCCGTGAGTGTGGCGGACGCCGGCGCGCGGCACCCGTCACGCGAAGAACCGGCGGACGGGGACGGCGAACCCCGGCAGCACATCCGGCAGGGTGAGTTCGTCGTCGGCACCGAGCAGTTGCTGCCGCGCTTCGCTCCGGTGGACCAACGCGGTTTGCGTCTCGGGGTCCAGGATCAACACGGCGGTCACCCCGATCCCGATGTACTCGCCCACCTTGATGAAGATGTCGCTCCAGGTGTTCGACGCCGACCGCACCTCCACGCACAACTCCGGCGGCACTTCGAGATACGTGTCCGGGGCGGGGCCGGGGGGCAAGCGGGTGTAACTGACGAAACAGTAGTCCGCCCCGCGAACCGTGTCCGGGTCACGCCGGATCAGGATTCGCGTGTCGTTCGAGAAAGAGTGGCCGAGGTTGTGTTCCTCGACGAAGTTGCCGAGGAGTCGAGTCGCCTTCGCACACACCTGCCCGTGGCGACCGAATGACATGCCGTACTCCTTGAGTTGACCCATGACGAGGTCGGCGTCGAGGTGGTCGTACTTCGCCATGAACTCTTCGGCGGAAATGAGTGTCGGCCCCGGAGTCGGTGTGGTGGAGGTGACGTGCGGCGGGGTCGGCGGCATGCCGGCGGGCAAAGTGGGGGCAACGGCGGTACTCACGGGTCGTCCTCCGGTCGTTCACTTCAGCATACCCCTCCGCCTCCTCCGCTCGCCATCCCAACCCGCCTCGCTACACCAGACTCTTTCCCCACCAGGCGAGCGGACATGAAGCGGTATCACCTGTGCGGCCTGGGCAACGCCATCGTCGACCTGTTCGTCGAAGTGACCGACGAGCAGTTCGCCGCCCTCGGGTTCGAGCGGGGCACCATGCGGCTGGTCGATCACGCCGAGCAGCAGACGGTGCTGGCCAAGTTCGCGGCGGTCGACCCGCGGCTGGTGAGCGGCGGGAGCGTGGCGAACAGCGTCATCGGGTTCGCCGCGCTCGGCGGGAAGGCGGCGTTCGTCGGGTGCGTGGGCGACGACCGCTACGGCCTGCACTACCAGAGCGAACTGACCGGCCTGAACGTCGGCCTCGGCAACCCGGTGGTGGTGAACCAGCCGACGGGCACCTGCTGCGCGCTGATTACGCCCGACGCCGAGCGGACCATGCGGACGTGTCTGGCGGTGTCGTCCCACCTGTCGGCGGATCACGTGAAGGCCGACCGCCAGTTGATCGAGCAGTCGGCGTGGCTGTTCATCGAGGGGTATCTGTTCAGCAACGGCGAGGTGGGGCAGAGTGCCGTGCGGGAGGCGATCCGGATCGCGAAGGCGAGCGGCACGAAGGTGGCGATCACTTGCTCGGAGGCGTTCATCGTCCACGTGTTCGGCGAGCACCTGTACGCCGCGCTGAAAGACGCCGACCTGTTCTTCTGCAACGCGAGCGAGGCGTGCGCCGCGGCCAACGCCCGCGACAGCCAGGAGGCGTTCCAGAAGCTGAAGGATCTCGTGCCGAACTGCGTGGTGACGGACGGCCCGGCGGGGGCGTACGTGCGGTGGGACGGGGCCGAGCACCACGTGCCGGCGTTCGCCGTGACGCCGAAGGACTTGACCGGGGCGGGCGACATGTTCGCGGGCGCGTTCTTGTACGGGGTGACTCACGGCGTGCCGGCCGACAAAGCGGCGAAGGCGGCGAACAAGCTGGCGGCGGTGGTGATTTCGCAAGTGGGGGCGAGGCTTCACGCCGGCGCGAAGGAGCAATGGGCGGGGGCCGTGGGGTAGTGAACACGCAAACTTTACTCACCCGCCTATGGGACTACGGCTGGCTCGGCCATGATCGGGTACCGCTTCATGTTGCGCATGATGACCGACAGTTGATCAGCCATTACATCGCCTCACCCGCGTTTCACACCTCGTTCCTTCCGGGCGGCCAGGACGACACAGGTATTCACGGGCCGTTCGTTGCAGATCGGATCGCGACTGACGACTTCATTCCACTTCAACCGGGTGATCTCGAATGCCATCTCGACGGTGTCGTGTTCGCCAGCGACCCGGCCGAGGACGAGGCGGCGCGTGCCAGTGTCTTACCGCATCTCCGGCAGGCCTTCGCAGGTGGCCGACGTTGTTACTTCTTGACACGTACCGAGGAGGACGCCGGACTACGACACGAGTGGGGCTACGTAATGTCCGTGTTCCGCGAGTTTGTGTTCATCGGAGATGACCGGGAAGGGGTGGACCGATTCGTCATCGGGTACGATTGATTCGGCCACTACTCGGGTCGCTCACGCTCCCGGCTCGTCCGCCGTCTTCGGGCCGAAGGCCCGGATTCCGCCAGCCCAGGCCGAAGGCCTGGGTTTTGCGGTCACAATCACCCCCGCCCTGAAGGGGCGGATTCCCACCGTTGAACCGGCCCCTTCAGGGCCGTTTTCGATTCGTATCGGGTTCCCAGGCCTCCACTCGCCTGCGGCTCGCTCCGACCTGGGCTGACTGAACCCGCCCCTTCGGGGCGAAGTCTGGACCTCGGCACGAGGATTTCGACACCGCACCCTTGAGGGAACCGCTCGAGTCCGGCCGGGAGTGGGGTCTCCGAATGCACGACACACCACAGCACACACACTCACGGGCGTTCCGGACGACCCTGATCGGCTACACCCTCTTCAACACGGTTGGCGTGTGGGTGGTCGAGGTCTTGGCGTTGTTCGTGTCGTACCCTGGAAGCGGTCGCGATCACGACAAAGCCACCCGCATCGGCGAACACCTGCAAAAGGTGTTGCTGGGCCGCGAGGGTGTCATCACGTTCGCCGTCTACTCGCTCATCTCGGTCGGAGTCCACGTCGCGTTCTGGCGGGCGCTGATGCGGAACGTACCCGAGCACACGCCGTTCACCTTACGGCACGTGACGTATGCCGTCGCCATGCACGTCGGGCTGTTCGTCGGTGCCCACGCACTCGCCGTACTGCTCGTGTAACGAGCCGCGGCAGCCACGGGGCGGGGGGTGTGTGACCCCGCAACCGGGGGGGTGGGGGGGGGTGGGGGGGGCGGCGGGGGGGGGGGACCCGGGTGAAAACATTTGATGTTGTGGGGGGGGGGTTTTGAAGGCGGG
>JANNQE010000463.1:0-3324 GCA_031441625.1 Planctomycetia bacterium | reverse complement strand
CCGGGCGACCAGGTGGGAGACGGCGTCCCCGCTCGTGCGACCGGCCGACCGGGCGGCCTGTTGGGAATCGGACCCGTCCGCCACCGCCAGGAGCATGACGGCGCGGGCGACGCGAACGGCGGGCGCGGCGGGCGACCGACTCAGGCGAATCAACTCCTGACGTTCCTCACCTGTGAGCGAGCGAAGCGGATCCTTCCGGCGGCGGGACACGGCAACTCCTGGTCGGGTGGGTTACCACCAAGGGTCGCTGAGGGGGTGGTTATGGCCACGGACGAGGCAAGTGACCCACTAGTCTGCGTACACCACCCGCGTCAGGTCGTCGTCCGGGTTGGCGACGACCTCACGGAGGAACGGGTTACTCATGGGAACCTCGATCACTTCTTCATCAACTCATCCTCGATCAGCTTCCGCAATTCGTCCGCGTTCTCCTGCACCCGCTTCATCCCCAAATCGCCCCCCTTCTGCGTCAGCACCGGCATCTTGGTGACCATCTTCTTCCCCAACGGGGTGGCGTAGAAGTCGGCCAGCTTCTTCAACTCGTCCTCGGTGAACTCTTCGACGTACAGCTTGATCATGTCGTCCTTGAGGGCGGTATAGCTCAGGTGCCTCTTGAAGAATTTCTGCATCACGACTTTGGCCGGGGCGAGTTGCGGGTTCGCCTTCAGTTGTTGTTCCAGGACGACATCGATCACCTTCTCCAAGTTCTTCTCGACATCGGCCGCCTTCAACAGTTGCTCGGCGGCGGCCTTGTGGCTCTTGTCGTCGGCGCCAGCCGTCCCGCCGGCCGTCACGAACGCCACCGCCACCAGCGCCAGAATCAGGACACGGTTCACAGGCGTACTCCACTTCGCGGAATTCGAACCGACTACAGGGTAAGCGCGACAGCCGGTCTCCGCCAGCGGAATGCCTTCTCACATCCGCCTTGACCAACCCGCCCGCCCGCCCGACAGTAAACCCTTCGACTCCCGCGAGACGCTTCCATGTCGGACGACCTGTTCGCCAACCTGCCGTTCGGGGCCGCCCCCGCGCCGACCACCCTCACCAGCTACGACGAAGTGCCCTACGCCAGCAACCCGTTCGCCCAGACGCACCCGTCGCGGCTGTTCACCATCGGCACCCTGTTCGGGCTGAAGCCGGCCCCGCCCCAGCGGTGCCGCGTGCTCGAGCTGGCGTGCGCCGGCGGCGGCAACCTGATCCCGATGGCCGAGTACCTGCCGGACAGCGAGTTCGTCGGCATCGATTTGTCGGCCAAGCAGATCGCCGACGGGCAGCATGTGGTGCGGCAACTGGGCCTGACCAACGTGACGCTGAAGAAGGCCGACATCCGCGAGGTGGACGCCGCTTTCGGCACGTTCGACTACGTCATCGCGCACGGCGTGTACTCGTGGGTGCCGGCCCCCGTGCGGGAGAAGATCCTCGACATCTGCCGCACCCTGCTGACGCCGAACGGGGTGGCCTACGTGAGCTACAACACGTACCCCGGCTGGCACATGCGGGGGATGATCCGCGACATGATGCGGTACCACTCGGCCCGCTTCCAGTCGCCGGCCGACCGCACCAGCCAGGCGCGGGCGCTGCTCGACTTCCTGGCCGCGTCGGTGCAGAAAGAGGGGCCGTACTCGCAACTGCTGCAACAGGAGCTGGAGGGCGTCCGCCAGCAGACCGACCACTACCTGTACCACGAGCACCTGGAGGAGGTGAACGACCCTGTGTACTTCCACCAGTTCGTGGCGGCGGCCGGGGCGAAGGGGCTGAAGTATTTGGGCGAGGCCCGCGTGGGCACGATGGTGACGGGCAACTTCGGGCCGGACATCGAGAAGACGCTGCGGATGCTGGCCAGCGACCAGGTGATGGCCGAGCAGTACATGGACTTCCTGCGGAACCGCATGTTCCGCGAGACGCTCCTGTGCCACGCCGCCCAGTCGCCCAGTTGGTCGGTCGTGCCGGACAGCCTGCGGGCGCTGCACGTGTCGTCGTTCGCCCGCCCGCAGCCGGCCGAGGGGCAGACCGAACTGAACACGGCCGACGAGTCGCCGATCACGTACCGCTCGCCGACCGGCATGACCATGACCACCACCCGCCCGCTGCTGAAGACGGCCATGCTCGTCCTCCAGCAGGCGTTCCCCGGCAGCGTGCCGTTCGACGCCCTGCGGCGGCAGGCCCGCGAGCGGCTGGGCGGTCGGGGCGACGACCCGGCGAAGGCGGCCGAAGACACCACCCTGCTCGCCGTCGGCCTGCTCAACTGCTACATGGGGTCGGACCTGGTGGAGCTGCACGGCATGCCGATCACCTTCGCCCGCACCGCCGGCGAGCGGCCGGTGGCCCTGCCCCACGCCCGCCTGGCCGCCCCGAGCGGCACCGTCGCCAACCGCCGGCACGAGGTGGTGCGGTTGAATGAATTGGACCGCCGGATGATCCCGCTGCTGGACGGCACCCGCGACCGGCCGACGCTGGTGACGCAGTTGACCGACATCGCCCTGAGCGGGGGGCTGACCGTCCGCAAGGACGACGCGGCGATCACCGACCGCGACGGCCTGCACGCGGCGCTCGGGTCGATCATCGACGAGGCGCTGACGAAAGTGGCCGGCATGGCCCTGCTGGTGGGCTAGGGTGGCCGACTCTCTCCGAGAGTCGGATCGGAACCCGCTCTCGGCGAGAGCGGGCCACCCTACTACTTCTGATCCTCCCCCAACGTCTCGGGGTCGTCCCAGTAGCTCGGCGCGATCATCCCGGCGAGCATCGGCCGCGGGCGGTCCAGGTCGCCCTTTGCCCGCGGCACGGCCAGATTCACCGCCACGCACTCGCCGGCCCAGGCGTGGTGCTTGGCCTCGTCCAGCGTGTCGCAGAAGTAGACACTCTGCTTGCACGCCTCGCAGTGTCGCACCTTGTCGTCGTCGGTCGGGGTCATGTCCGCCCACTGCTTCGGGCACTCGAAGGAGAATTGAACCGTGTCGAGTGACCGCCGCAACTGCCGTCCGCGAAGGGCCATCCCGCCGGCGGCGCAGTTCTCCACCGCCGCGTGGGTGACGGCCGCCAGCCAGCCGACCGCCAACCGCTCGGCCAGTTCCCGCAGGCGGACCCGATCCCGCTTGTGCTGCTGGCCTTTGCCGTACCCCTTGCCGGTGGCAGCCAACAGCCGCAAGAATTCGGCCTTCTCGCCCGCCGCATCCGTTTGTTGCTCCTCCAGCCAGTCGGCGTACACCAACCGCGGCAGGTCGTCCGCCGGGTGCGCCAAAATCGCCCGCAGGAAGCTCCCTTCGTTGGGCATGTGTTCGCTCCGGTGTTGTCGGCGAACGGCGCGCCGTGAGTCCGCCGGTGTGTGGA
>JANNQE010000462.1:0-4067 GCA_031441625.1 Planctomycetia bacterium | reverse complement strand
CCGGGCGACCAGGTGGGAGACGGCGTCCCCGCTCGTGCGACCGGCCGACCGGGCGGCCTGTTGGGAATCGGACCCGTCCGCCACCGCCAGGAGCATGACGGCGCGGGCGACGCGAACGGCGGGCGCGGCGGGCGACCGACTTAGGCGAGTCAACTCGTCACGTTCCTCACCTGTGAGCGAGCGAAGCGGATCCTTCCGGCGGCGGGACACGGCAACTCCTGGTGGGGTGGGTTACCACCAAGGGTAGCTGAGTGGTGAGTTATGGATACGGGCGAGGCAAGTGACCCACTAGGGTGGTCAATGGTCAGGGAACTCGGTGAGGTCACGCCGATTGATGACACGAGCCGCCCGCAGATTTCGGCCGCAGCGAGCGGTACAGTCATCCGAGTGGTTTCCTTTACCACCGGAAGACCGTGTGGTTGCCTACGCAGGGGGGACAGGAAGGTCACTCACCGTGGCGGTCGCAAGGAGGGTCAACTCCTGGCTGTACTCCTTGGCACCGAACTTGACTTTGATCACCCACGTCCCCGCGGTCAAGCCACTCACACTCACCTTCTGAGGCGGCCCGTTGTCCACGACGGTGAAGGTGAGAGGCGTGAAGGTGGTCGCGGGGGGCTGTTTGCCCAGCACTTGGTCGCAGGTGCCGTTCTGCACCTTCATGTCGAAGGCGCCGTCGACGATGGTGACGGTGGCGTTAGGGGCGGGTTCGAGGATTTCGATCGACACGTGAGGCTCCGGTGGGGTTACGGGGAGGGGCGGACGATGACGCGGACGTTGCGGACAAGCACCTTGCCGCTGTGAACGTACAACCCGACCCCTCCCCTCGGGTAGGCCGGGCTGGACAGATCGTCGGACAGCGAGGCGACGCGGGCGGGCGGCAAGCGAACGGGCGACCAACTGGCGTCCACCTCAGGTGGTTCGATCACACCGGTCATGGCGTCCGGGCCGACGTCCAGACGGACCCGGCGCCAGACCTGCCCCTCGGCTGCGTCCGTCGGCGGGTGCCACTCCCGTCCCAGTCCGAACCTCCGCCAGGCACCCTCGGGAGGGTCACCCGGGCGAAGGGCAAAGGCGTGGAGCGAGACCGCCCCGCCAGCACGGCCGCCCGGCCCGGTGTATGCGGTCTTGGAAACGCCGCAGTCGGTGAACGTGAGGCACACGAACCGGTGTTCCGTGTCCGCCCCGTCGCCGAGTCGGGCGTGTCCGGCGTACACGCCCACCGCCGTGTCCCCGAGGCCGGCCGCGTGACACAGATCGGCCGTCAGCGAGAATCGGTCGGCAGACAGCGACGGGAGGAACTCGACCAGGCAGGGCCGTGGGCAGGAGGCGAAGAACACGCCATCGCCCGTCAGCCCAGTGGCGACGAGATCGCGGTGACACCTCACGCGGTGCGTTCGCGGCCACCCGGAGTCCCCGATCAAGGTAACACCACCGCCCTCCAACTCGTGCCGGAGTAAGTCTGCGGTGAAGGCGTGACGATTTTCGGGGCCCGTCACCGCGAACACGATTACCACAGCCAGTGTCAGGGCCAGCCCCCACCGGCCGACGGCCATCGCCCGCCGCCACCACCGCCTCCGCCGCACCCACCCTTCCAAGGCATTGGCGAGGGCGGCGGCCGTCGGATATCGGTCGGCCGGGCCCCCGGCGAGGCAACGACGAACGATCCGGGCAAGTCCCGCCGGCACGGTGGGCGGAAGCGTCACCCCCGCGCCGCGGATCGGCGGTCGGCCGGTCAGGCACTCGGACAGGATCACCCCCAACGCCCAGATGTCAACCGCCGGGGCCAGACGGGCGGGCCCGCCCGACTCCACCTCGGGGGCGGCGTAGGCCGGGGTGCCTACCGCCACCCCCGTACGGGTGAGCGGCGTGGGGGCGGTGGCGTCGGGCGGGGTGTCGGCGGACCCACTCGACACCGCTTCCCCGGCGACGAGAGCTGCAACTCCGAAGTCACTCACGAACGGTTGGTCGTTCTCGCCGAGCAGTATGTTGGACGGCTTCAGGTCGCGGTGGGTGATGCCGAGCAAGTGGGCGTGGTCCACGGCCCGGGCGACCCGGCCGAGCAGGGCGGCCACATGGCCGGGCCGGGCTCGCAACTCGTCCACGCGGGCGGCCAGGCTCCCCCCCGGCACGAACCGCATCACCAAGTACGGCGTTCCCGCGGCGACGCCTGCCGAGTACACGGGTACGATGTGCGGGTGCAACAGGCGGGCGAGGGCACGCCCCTCCCGCACGAACCGCTCGGACGCCCGCCGGTCGACCACCGCGACCAGCGGCACCTTCACCGCCACCTCTCGGTCCAGTGTGGTATCGACCGCCCGGTATACGACCCCCATTCCCCCGCGCCCCACCTCGGCGAGTAGCCGAAATCCGGGCACCAACGGGAGGGCGATTCCGGCGGCGGCAGCGAACAGCGTGTCCACCCGCCCGACCGCGGCAATCAGGCGGGCCAGCGGCGAGGCCAGTTCCGGCCGATCACGGCAGATGTCCGTCAGGTCGTCGGCGATGTCAGCGGCGCGACGCTCCTGCCACTCGTGAAGGAGCTCCAGGAGCCGCGGGTCGAGATCCATCTGACCTACCGGCAGGGGTTCCGGACACAACAGGTAACGGTTGGAGCACGGGCGAAGGGACACCAATCGATGGGAAATCACGTCAGCCGGGCTCACAGCCCCCGAGGCGAGTCGCCAGCCTCGCACGGGCCGCCAGCCACCGCCTCTTAACGGTCCGCTCGCACACCCCTAGCAACGCGGCCGCCTCCAGGTGAGTGAGGCCGTGATACCAGTGCAGGTCAACCACCTGCCGCTCGTCCTCCGGAAGGGCCGCAACGAGGTCGTGCAACTCGGCCAGTTCGGCCAGCACCGTCGGATCGTCGCCGCCGTCGGGGGCGGCGGCGAGACCGGCCCCGCGGTCGGCCGAGTGGGTGGGTGGGGTGACGTACACCGCCCCGTCCTGCTGCCGGCCGTAGTGGCGGCGGTGCAGATCGGTCAACTCCCACCGCATGTTCTTCGCGGCCAGGCAGAAGTAGTCCAGAGCGGTCGCCACCGGCGCTTGCGCGAGCAGCCGCAGGAGCCGCACCTGCACGTTGTGCAGCACGTCGTCGCTCTGCTCCCACCGCCGCAGGCCGGGGAAACGAGCGATCAACCCGCGGATCATTGCCAACAGGCGGGCGCGGGTGATGGCCAACAGTTCATCGCGTGCGCCGGGCTCCCCGCCGCGGATGCGGTCGAGACACGACTGGACGGCGGTCGAGTTGTCGGCCGACATGTGCGAAATCTCCGCCGACGGCGCGTGGGTGGGTGGGGAGCGGTTTAGCGATTCCAGCATCAGCCACCAGATTCGTTGCCCGATTTCCCGGCGCGGCCGTTTCTTGGGGTGGGGGTGTGTCAACACGCTCGCAGGTCAGGCCCGCGAGCGGTCGCCCCCGCCATTCAGGAGGTATGTCCATGCGCTGGTCCGTTTGGGTCATCGCCCTCGCGGCGGGGTTGGCGGCGGCCGCCCCCCCGGTGGTGCCGGGTGCGCTCGATGTGGAGGTGAAGGAGCCGGTCACGTTCAGCGTGAAGGGCACGACGGGAAAGCAGATCGGGTCTGCCGCCACTTTCGACGACAAGTCGCTCATGCTGGTCCGGCTGTGGTCGAGCGACCCGGCGGTGATCGAGTACCTGCTCTTTCCGAAGAAGGCGGGCACCTACCACCTCGTCTTCTGGACCGAGGGGGAGGTGACCGGGTCCGTCCTGAAGGTGGTGGTGAAGGGCGACGGGGGCCCGCCGCCTCCGCCCCCGTCGGGTGTGTTCACCATCGTCTACCTGGAGGAGACATCCGTGGCGGTGGGCACCCGCGGGGCACTGCTTTCGAACGAGGCGCTGGACGCCCGCTTGAAGGCGAAGGGGCACTCGTTGCGGATCGTGGACAAGGACGTCATCGGCAGCGACGGGAAGACGCCCGCCGACCTGGTGGACCTGATCGAGAAGGCCAAGGGCAAGTCGTACCCCCAGTTGTTCCTCGTGGACAAGAAATCGAAACAGGTGGTCTCGCAGTGCGACGGGCCAACCAAGGCGGTCGACCTGCTCAAG
>JANNQE010000461.1:0-2117 GCA_031441625.1 Planctomycetia bacterium | reverse complement strand
TCGCCGATCAATTGCTGGTGATTGACCGGGCGGCCTGTCGCGTGCCGCGGGACGGGCGACTGGGCGAGGCCGGGCGGCTCCGACACGTCATCCGACTGGACGACCAGATCCTGGGGTTGTGTCACGCGAAGTGGCTGGCGAGTGAGCCGCCGTGTGAAGGGGTGGCCAACGATTACCGACTGTTGGTCAACGAAGTCATGCGTCTGATGCTGGCCGACGAGTTGTTCCGGTTCGTGCGGACCCAACCGGTGGAGCAACCGAACGGAACTACCCGGACGGTGGGGGGCACGAACAACGAAGCCGAGCGTACGCTCCGATCACCGGCCCAGGCCCGCCGGACGGGTCGTACCAACAAGACGCTGGTGGGAGCCCGGCGACAAACGATCCTGACCAGTGTCCTGGAATCGCTCCGTGTGTACCTGCCGACGTTCACGTTGACGAGTGTGCTGGCGGAGGTCCAGCGCTGGATCGGAACGGGTCGCAGTTGCTTCCGGGAACTGCTGGAGAAGCTCAAGCTCCCAGTGCCCGAGACCTCCGTTCTGGATCGCGTGATTCCTCAACCCAGCGGCTGATGACCCGGCGTCAACTGGTCTCCCCCTTCTACTGCCCGAGCCAAGTGTGATGACCTGAGACGAACTCGGGCCGCTCCACGTTGCGCATAGAATGCTCAGCTACGTCAGGTAGTGTGTGTTGCTGCCGACGGACCGGCGGGTCTGTTCCCATCTTCCGGCCGACGCCCCCCAGAGTTGCTTCAGCCGTCCCGCTGACGGCGTTTCCCAGAACCCGCACCCGGCCGCCGTTTTCTGTGCCCGGCGGCACACAGCGTCGGCATCCTCCCACGCACGACATGGCCCCAGTTGCCCGATCCACCCTTCCACGATCTGGATCGCCCGTGCCGCCGGACGGGGAGACCGGTGAGCCTGCACCAGCTGGCGCGTGAGTTTGTCGAAGGCGTTGGCCGCGAGGCCGATCTGGAACTCGCCGTCTTGGAGTCGGAACCGGAAGCCCAGCCACTCGGCCGCACCCGTGCGGAGGTCACTGACCGCCTCCGCGAACGACGCCTTCAACTGTAGCCCGGTCCCGTGCAGGAGCCTCCGAACCTCCTCGTCCGCCCGTTCCACGGTGACGGTGTCTGGGGCGCAGATCAGCACGTCGTCGGCGTAACGGACCGCGCGCACCGGCAATCCCGCCCTCCGCATTGGCCGATCGAGAACGTGGTTCAAGTACACCTCCAACATGAGCGGGCTGAGCGGGCCGCCCTGTTTGATCCCGCCCACCCGTTTCGATCGCGCCGGCAGCACCTGCCCCAGGAACTCACGCAGGCTCGGGCACGGGAGCAGCTTGTGAACGATCTCCGACAGCCGGCTCAGCGGCACCCGGCGGTAGGCGTCGCGCAGATCGTGGGCGAGCCAGACGGGGTATCCGCTCGTGGCCAACAGCTCGGCCACCGCGATCGCCTGCTCCCGCGTCCGCCACGGGCGGTACGCGAAGCTCAACGGATCGAACAGGACGTCGAGCATCGGTCGCAGCACCAGAGCGGCGGCCTTTTCGACCACCCGATCCTGCACGTCGGACACCGCGATCGGCTGCGTGCCGTTGCCCGACGCCTTCGGCACCCACACGGTCCTTTGCTCGCCGGGCCGGTACGCCCCGCGTTCGACGGCCCGTCCCAACACCGCACACATCCGCCACAGGTCGTCGTCGGCGAGGTTCTCCAACCGCAGGCCGTTCGGCCCCGCCGCTTTCGGCCCGCCGCTCGCCAACACCGTCGCGGCGGTGAACAACACCCGCGGGTCGGCCGCCAGCCGCATGACGTCGCCGGCGTACGCCCGCACCGCCCCCCAGCCCCGCGGAGAAACCACCCGCAGCAACTGCCGCCAGCGGTGCAACGGAGCGCACCTTTTCCCCGCATGACGCAACACCCAGTCGAAATCGGTCGGATCCGCCGCGGCGGGAATGAACGAGTACCCCATCGGTGGGTGGTGTCAGGTTAGTGTTGTAAGCGGTAGTACTGGTCCGGTAGGGTGTTGTGGACGTGTGACTGGCATTTCGCGATAGGAGGGAGTCCCGTGGACGACCACGACCTGAGCCGCTTCTGCTGTCTCAACCCGGACTGC
>JANNQE010000460.1:0-22703 GCA_031441625.1 Planctomycetia bacterium | reverse complement strand
GCTTCTTGATGCGGGCGACCCACTCGCCCAACTCGGTCAGGTTCCGCTCCTGCTTGGACCGCGTCAGCGGGATGGTCTCGGCGCGGTTCTCCATGCCGTAGAAGAACCACGAGTAGCGGTTGCGGTTGCGGTTAGCGTTCGGGTCGTGGTTCTTCGTCCAGACGCCGAGGAACTCCTTCACCAGTGCCTTCGCCTCGTCCGGCTGGGCGGGTGCCAGTTGCTCGATCATGGGGAAGGCCTTGTTCTCCTCCGACGCCTTCAGGTGCAGCCGCGCGAGCAGGCCGGCCAGCTTCGGGCGGAAGCCGGGGTCGACCGCCGCCACCCACGCCTCGCTCGGGCGAGCGCGGAGCACGTCGCCGACGGTGATCGGCTGCGGCTGGCCGGGGTTCTGCATCCGCATCATCCCGCCCATCTCGTCGTCCATGCCGGCGAAGAAGATGTTGCCGAACATGTCCTGCCGCAGTTGCGGCTCGGTCGAGCGGTCGAACTGGCGGCTGAACTCGGCCTCCTTCGCCCACGCGGCGGCCAGCAGGGTGAGCGTGCCCCGCCACCCCTCGGCCCGCTCCGGCGCGGCCTTCAGCAGCGCGTCCACGGCCGTACTCATCAGCTTGAGCGCGTTCCCCCGCTCGGGCACCTGCATCGGCTTGGTGGCCAGCCCTTGCGACACCAACCCGCCGACCGTGGCCAGGATGTCCATGCCGCGGTCGGGCTTCTTCGTGAACGACTCGTCGAGCCACGCCTGCCCGAGTTCCTTCTCCACCTTCGGGGCGAGTTCGACCGCACGCAATAGCGCCTCCTCCTGCTCCTCCCTCTTCCCGCCGGGAAGGGTCAGGCTGAGCTGCACCGCCGTCCACGCCTTCTCAAGGTTGCCGCCCGTCTTGCTCTCTTTCGTGTGCAAAGCCACGTAGTGCCGCGAGAGCAGGTTCAGACCTTCCAGGTCGTTCTCCTTCTGCGCCTGCTCGACGCCCGGCAGGAAGTCGGCGGCGTACTCGGCGAGGTTGGCGAGCGCGAGCAACTTGGCGAGCTGACGGCGGGTGAATACGGCCTGATCCGCCGGCTTCTCGGCTTCCGCCTTGAACCGCTTGACGGCCACCTCGGGCAGCGTGCCGCCTTGAATGGCGGTACGCAACACACCTGCGAACGCCGGCAGGTGCGTCTTCTCGTCGAGTCCCTTCGGGGCGGCGGCGGACACGACTGCCCCACCGAACACGGCCGTGCGGGGCTGCACGTACTTCGGGTTGGTCCCCTTCGGGCAGCAGGCGGCGAGGCCGAACAGGTCGTCGGCGGTGAAGGCGGTCTTCTCGGCGTACTGTTGCGCGCCGGGGTTGAGCATCATCATCCGCTGCTGCATTTCCGGATCGACGCCGTCCATGTTCGGCGGGCGGTTCATCTGCATCTGCTGAAGGATCTGCTGGTACGCGGCGGTGGCTTCTTCGTCCGGCAGCGTGCCCATGTACGCCTTCACCTGGTCCCACTCGCCGACGACCACGCTCCGCTGGAACGCCACCATCTCCGCATCGAGTGCGACCTGCTTGACGTCCTTCGGCGGGGTGCCGGGGGGCGTGTCGGCCTTCTTCGGCGGTGCCCACGCTTTCAAGATGGCCGACGGCCGGCGGTCAAAGGAAAGCGTCTTCAGCCGGGCCATGCGGGTCTGCGGTTGCGGGCCGCCGGCACCGGGCGGCATGGCACCGGGGGGCCTCACGCCGGGCGGCATCATCACGCCCGGCGGCAGTTCTCCGCCCTCGTCCGGCAGTTGAAGCGGGCCGCCGGGCACCACCCTCACCTGAGCGAACGCGAACGACCCGACCGACAACAACAAGGCGAGCACGTGCCGACGCATGGCGCTTCCGGGTGTGGGTGCGAGGGGATGAGTTCGCCCGACGCGCGAGCGAGGGGCGAACCAGCAACGGGAGAGGTGAAGAGACGACGGAGGTCAGACGGCCTGTTAGTTCGACGCGCGAGCGGGGGGCGAACCACTTGTCCGAAGAGGTGGCTGGCCCCTCGCTCGCGCGTCGGGCTAACAAGATCAATCAGTGCCCGCTGTCGTCGAGCGGGGGGGCACCGCCGGCACTGCGGATGTCGCCTTTCGGCGGGCTGCCCGGGCGCTTGGAAGGCCGACCGGCCTTCGTGCTGCAGCCGTCTCACTGCGATGGCAGGGGCAGCCCCTGCAACTCGCCCAGGTCCATGCGGGCCAGCCGCACGGACGACTCCAGGTCTTCCTTGTGCCGCTTGGCGGCGTCGGCGTTCCCCGAAGTTTCGGCCTGCTCGGCGAGCAGCTTGTACGTCTGTCGGGCGGCCTCCACTTCCGGCTCCCACGTGTCGCGGGGCAGCCCTTCCAGCCGCATCAGCCACGTCATGTAGTAGTTCGAGTTGGCCATCGCCGAGCGGGCGTCGGCCAGTAGGGTGGCGTCGGCGGTCGGGTCGGTGGCCAACTCCTCCACCAGCCCTTTGAGGTCCGCGTGGGCGTCGGGCAGTTGCTTGGCCAGCATCTGCGCCTTGGCCTTCTCCAGGCGGATCTTACGGGCCTCGGCCTTGCGCTCGCTCGGCAGGGCGGCGAGGGCGGCCTCGTACTTCGTCACGGCGTCGGCGTAGTTTTTGTCGGCCGCGGCGGTCTCGGCCTCCTTCACCCGCACGGCGGCGGTGTCCAACTTCTCCTGGCCCGGCCCGGCGGTCAGGTGATACGTCACCCCCGCCACGGCCACCAGCAGCCAGCCGGTCAGGAGGAGAATTCGGGTCGTCAAGCGCCACCCCCTTTTGGTGAAACGATGCACGGTTGAGGATATCACAGTTCGGTCACGGGCGGAATGCCCCTCTCGGATGCCTTCCGGGTTGCCACCCGGTGCCGAGCAGCGTGAGGGCCACCGGCAGCAGCACCAGCACGCCGGCCCCGATGGGCGTCAGCCACATCGCCAGTTCACGGGCCGACAGCTTCTCCTCCTTCTTGGTCGTCGCCTTCTCGTCGATCCGCGACACCAGGTCGGTGCTCAGTTGCTTGTCGTTCCCGTCGTGGTACGCGCCGTTCAGCCGGGTGGCCACCTGCCGCAGGGTGCTCGCGTCCTGCCGGGTCATGTGCCCGCCGATGCTCTTGCCGACCGTCGGGCTGCCCACGCCGATCATCACCACGTTGTTGCCGATGCTCGCCGGCATCTTCGGCATCCCGATCGCCGGCACCGTGTCGCCGTCCGTCACCACCAGCAGCACCGCGCTACCGGGGTTCCACGGCTTCGCCACCTCGGCGGCCATTTCCAGCCCGGCGAACAGGTTCGTCTCGCCGGATTTGTAGGCGTGCCGCATCGGCAGGTCGGTCAGGATGTTCCGCACCACCTCGCGGTCGGTCGTGTCCTTCACCACCGGCTTCGCGGTCGTGTACACGGCGATGACGGTGGTCTTGTACTGCTCGGCCTGCACCCGCTCGAAGAACGACTGGATCAGGTCGGCCGCCCGGTCCGCCCGCTTCTGTTTGCCGTCCGGCCCGGCGTCGGCCACTTGCATACTCGGCGACACGTCGAGCACCAGCACCAGATGGCGGTAGTCGGCGGCGTCCACCACGTTCGCCTTGTGCGACTTCGGCGGCCAAGTGGCCAGGATGGCCAGCCCCCACGCCACGCACCCGACAGCGGCGACGCGGAGGACCGGGGCAAACACGGCCAGCGGCAGGCGGGTCCGCTTCGGGCCGAAGGCGAGCGGGGCGGCCTTCAGCACGCGGGCGAAGTGTAGCAGCTCGGCCAGCACCGCCAGCCCGACGGCCACGCCGCACGCCACCAGCGCGAAGCTCAGCGGTTCCACTACCACGGCGTGTACCTCAGCCCGAACAGGGTGAGCAGCCACAGGGCGGTGAGGCCCAGCCCGGCGAGGGCGAACGGCTCGAAGTAGTCGACCGTGTCCACGATGGTCGGTTTCATGATGGCCGGCTTCATCTGGTCGATCTTCTTGAAGATGCTGGGCAGGGCGTCCGGGTCGTCGGCGCGGAAGGCGTCCCCGCCGGTGTTCCGGCTGATGTTCACGATCTCGTCCTGCGGGTCGATGCCGCCGACGATGATGGTGAACACGGCAATCCGCTCCGACTTGAACGTGCGGGTGAGTTCCTCCACCGACTCTTGCAGGTCGAAGCTGAACCCGTCCGTCACGAGGATGACCATGCGGTCGCCGTCCTCGCGGCCGGTGAGCGCCTGCTTGCACCCGATGAGGGCCTTGGCGATGGCCGTGCCGCCGAATGCGGGCGGGGCGACCTGCGGCCTCATGAACGGGGTGGCGCACTTGATGGCCGACGGGTCGGTGGTGAGCGGCACCCAGTGGACGTAGGCGTCGCCGAAGAAGGTCAGCCCGAAGGCATCCCCCTTGCGGTAATCGACGAAGGCGTCGATGGCCTTCATACTGGCGTCGTAGCGGTCGCCGTCGCCGAACGGGGCGGTCATGCTGCCCGACACGTCCACCGCGATCTGAATGTTGGTGAGCGACCGCTCGTCCTTCGGCGGGCCGTTGCGTTGCGGACCGGCGAGGATGCACACCACGCACGCCAGCACCAGAGCCGGCAGGCACTCGGTCAGGGTGATGAGCGACCACGCCAGCCAGCCGACCCAGCCGGTGCGCCCGCGGGCGCGGTCGAGCGGCAGCACCACCCGGCGGGCGGGCAGCAGCCAGCGGTGCGCCCACACCCACACGAGCACGAGCACCGGGATCGCCATGAACGCGAACACGCCCCCCCGCTCGAACGTGGGCCACACGAGCGGGAAGGCGAACAGGTCGGTCGGCGGCGGCGGGGCGTCGGTCATGCCTTCACCCCCAGGTCGACGTCATCCGGCGGCAAGTTTTGATACGGGCGGAGCAGCTCGCCCACGTCCACGGCGGCGGGCGGGCCGGGCTTGTGCAACCACTCCTCCAACCGCACGAGCAGCGGGCCGGCATCGGGGTGCGCCCTCAGTTGCGTGATGGCGGCGGCCGGTTCGGTGCCTTCCAGGTTCAGCTTCTTCCGCCAATACGCCAACAGGCCGCGCTCCAGGTTGGCCAGTTCGGTGTGACTCAGCTTGCCGGCGATGGCCCCGAGTACCAGCGGCCGCAGCTTGTCGGCCAGTGACACCGGCCTGTCGGCGACGGCCAGTCGCCGCTTGCGGAACAGGCCGGCGACCATCCAGCCGACGATGGCGAGCAGCCCGACCGCCCACGCCACGATCGCCACCGTCACCGCCACCCCGTACCCGCCGAGCGGCGGGGCGGGCTGAATTTCGAGGGCGTTCGGCTTCACCTGACCGGGCGGCAGCACGGGCACCACCTTCACCGGCAGCGGGCGGACGTTCGCCGCGTGCGGCTTGCCGTCGGTCCGGCGGAGGTAGCCCATCAGGTCGTGCGTGCCGGGGGCGAGGCCGTAGAACTCCAGGTCGTAGCGGAAGTCGGTGCCGTGCAGGTACACCTTCACCACCCGCAGCACCACCGGCGTGTCGCGGTCGCCGGCCGGCTTCGCTTCCACCTCCGGCCCGGCGATCACCACGCCGTCGAGCCTCGCCGACATGCCAACGGACGCCTCGGCCAGCGGGTCGGCCGCGGCGGCGGTGCCGGCGAGCAGGAGCAGGAACAACAGCGGTCTCAAGGCCTCACCTCTCATCGTGTTCCACGCCCGATCACCCCGCGGGATTTCAGGAAATGCCGCAGGTCGGCGACGAACGGCTTGTCGGTCCGCAACAACAGGTGGTCGATGCCGGCCCGCTTCAGGTCGCGGGCCACGCCGGTCGGGTCGGTCCACTTCTGCCGGCCGGTCGTCACGAACACCCGCCCCGTCTCGGCTTCGCCCGCCTTCAGGAACCCCGCCCCACGCAACCCCGTCTCGGCCGGGTCTTGCAGTTGGATGACCACCACGTCGTGCCGCTGGGCGAGCAGCTTGAGCGCCGGCACGCCGGTGTCGTCGTGCAGGTCGCTGAACACGACCACCAGGCAGCGGCTCGTCAGGGTCGGCCCCAACTCCGCGACCCGCCGGCCGAGCGTGGTCGGCTCGTCGTACCGGAACGTCCGCAGGCGGTGCAGCCATTGCAGGATCTGCCCGCGGCTCAGGCTCGGCCGGACGCGGATGTCGCGCCCACCCACGCCGACCACCCCGACCGGACTGACGCGATCCAAGCACGCGAACGCCAGCCCGCCGGCGATGTGGACGGCCACCGCGTACTTGCTCTTCGGCACCGACGTGATCGTCATCGACGCCGACGTGTCGAGCAGGAAGTGCGCCGGCAATCGCTTCGGGGCCTCGTACTCCTTCACGAACACCTTGCCGGTGCGGGCGGTGATCCGCCAGTCGATGGCGCGGATCGGGTCGCCCCACTGGTACGGGCGGGATTGCGCGTACTCGATGCCGGAGCCGAGGAACGGCGAGCGGTCGGTGCCGTAGCTCAGCTCGTCCGCCAGCTTCTTCACCGCGAGGTGAAACTGGCGGGCGTTCAGGTGGTCGGCGGTGTCGAGGATGCCTTGCATGGTTTCACACAGAAGATTTTCACCGCCGAGGGCACATGAGGAAGGCAGAGAGATTTCTTTCAAACACTCCCCTGCCTTCCTCTCGTGCCCTCATGTGCCCTCGGCGGTGAATTCTGTTTTCTCATCCGCGGGCCGCTTGACCGCGGGCCTCTTTCCCGCGGCCGCGGCCGAGGTCGTGCAGGATCTCTTGCAGCACGTCCTCGCCGCGTTTGCCGTCGGCGAGGGCCTCGTAGTTCAGGCGGATGCGGTGCAGGATCACATCGGGGGCGAGGGCGTACAGGTCGTCGGGGATGACGTACCGCCGGCCGCGGATGAGCGCCCGCGCCCGCCCCGCCTTCAGCAGCGCGATGCCCGCCCGCGGGCTGGCCCCGAGTTCGATGTCCGGGTGGTTCCGCGTGCGGTTCACCACATCCACGACGTGTTCCACGAACGTGTCCGACACGTGGACCGTCGTCACCGCCTCCATCGCCTCCACCAGTTGCGAAATCGACCCGACCGGGCTGTTCTCCATCACGTCGAACTCGGTTTGCGCCACCGCCCCTGCCCCCTCGCGTTGCACCTTCAGTTGCAGGTTCCGCTTCAGGATGTCCCGCTCTTCGGCGACCGTCGGATACTTCAGCCGGTGCCGCAGCATGAAGCGGTCGAGCTGGGCTTCGGGCAACTCGAACGTGCCCGACTGCTCGACGGGGTTTTGCGTGGCGATCACCAGGAACGGCGCGGGCAGCTTGAACGTCTCCTTGCCGATGGTCGACTTCTTCTCCTGCATGGCTTCGAGCAGGGCGGATTGCACCTTCGGGGCGGCGCGGTTGATCTCGTCGGCGAGCAGCAGGTTGGTGAAGATCGGCCCCTTGTTCACCCGGAACTCGTTCGTCCGCTGGTCGAGCACTTCCGACCCGAGGATGTCCGACGGGAGCAGGTCGATGGTGAACTGGATGCGGGCGAAAGCGAGGTCGATGGACTTGGCCAGGCACGAGACGAGGAGCGTCTTCGCCAGCCCCGGCACCCCTTCGAGCAGCAGGTGCCCGCTGGTGAGCAGGGCGATGAGGATGCGCTCGACCACCACGTCTTGCCCGACCACCACCGTGCCAATGCGGGTGCGGACGGCGTTCAGGAATTCGGTCGTCGGGTCGTGCGGCTGGTCGGGGCTGCTCATGGGCGACGAGACTCCACGGACGCGCGGGGGCCACCGCCGGGGACGTGGGGAGAGGTGAACGACACCCCGGCGGGCATCATAGTAGTGGGCCGGCGGGCGAACGGGGAGGGGAAGTATCGGCGGACCCGCGGTGTCCGCGGTTCGGGCCGGGTGTGCCTCCGGACTTCGGCCCCCTCCCCGTCGAACATCCCCGGAGTAGGTTGCGAAGCAACCGCGGGTGGGGTTCCGACCCGCCACGAACGCCCCACCCCGTTCACCCGGCGGACCACGATGACCTCCACTCGACCGTCGCTCCTGGGCCTCCTGGTGCTGCTGGCGGGGTGTGCGCCGCCACCGCCGCCGCCCGTCGTCTCCGTTCCGGTGATTCCGCCCGCCGCCGGGATGGAAGGCGGCATCGCGTTCCTCGTCCGCCACCAGTCGCCCGACGGGGCGTGGCGGTCGGACGAGTACGCCACGTTCAAGGACGGCACCGCCCTCACCCCGCTCGTGTTGTGTTCACTCCTGGACGCCGACGCCGAACCACAAGCGCGTGACCGCGCCGCCGCGTGGCTGGCCGCGAAGGCGGCCCCCGACGGCACCATCGACGAGGGGCCGGACGGCCTGCCGTACCCGGTGTACACGGCGGCGCTCACAGTCGTCGCCCTGTCGCACCCGCACTTCGCCGGCCGGTACACCCGCGAACGAGACGCCTGGCTGGACGACTTGCTCGCCCGCCAACTGACTGAGGCGAACGGGTGGGCGAAGGGTGACCCGCACTTCGGCGGGTGGGGGTACTACCCCGGCGTGCCGCGGAAGCCGAAGCCCGGTGCGGCGGTCCCCGCCCAACACTTGCTTGAGTCGAACATCTCCGCCACGCGGTTCGCCCTGGGAGCGCTGGTTGCGGCGAGCGCGGACGACCCCCGCCGGTTCCGCGAACGGGCCGCCGCCGCCGCCGCGTTCGTGGACACGTGCCGCCACCCGGACGGCGGGACGCACTTCGTGGCCGGCGACCCGGTGCGAAACAAGGCGGGCGCGGAGGACGGCCGCTTCCATAGTTACGGCAGCGCCACCGCCGATGCCGCCCTGTGCGACGAGTACGCCGACCGTTTGGCTGGCGGCACCCGCGAAGCGAACGCCGGGGCGAACTGGCTGGCCGCCCACTTCGACGCCGACCGGCATCCGGGCACCTACGTGCCGCCGCACGAGTCGAACCGCAACGCCGTCTACTTCTACTACGCGGCGGCCACGGCGAAGGCGTTCACCCGCCGCCCGCCGGGCGGGTTGCCGTGGGCCGAGCAACTCACCGCGGCCCTGCTGAAGCGACAGCGGGCGGACGGCTCGTGGGCGAACCGGCTGGAACTGATGCGGGAGAACGACCCGATCCTGGCGACGGCCTACGCCGTGGGTGCGCTGGCCAACTGCCGCACGCCCGCGGCGAACTGACCCGCCACCCGGAACGGCGTCACCCGCGGGCGAGCATTTTCACGGTCACGTCGAGTTGTTGTGGGGTGGCCGACGAGCAAAGGCGAAGACCGCGACCGCCGCGGCATGGACACGTTCATTTGGCGGCAGAGCCTGCACCACCTGAGCACCACGTTCGACGGGGCCTCCGCTCGCCAGGAATGCCGAAATCCGCAGACACCCCCCACTCGCACTTCGGGTTGCCCGTTCGCCCCGCGTTGGTATGGTCGCCCGCCGCACTCGCGGCACCGACCTTCCCACGAGGGTTCCCACCCGATGACGAAGCTGTTCCTGCGTGCCGCCCTGGTCGGGTGTGCCGCCGCCGCCGTCGAGTCCGCCCAGACATCACAAGTGCCGCCGGTCCCGCCGGTCCTCGTCGCGTTGCCGCCCGCGCTGACGGAACCGATTCCGCTGCCGCCGGCCCCGCAACCGCCGGCCAAGATGGTGCTGAAGACGTTCGACGTGGCCGACCTGGTCTGCCCGCCGGCCGACTCGCCGCTCGCCAAGCCGGGCACCGACACGGCAATGATCGCCGCGGCGAAGGCGTTCATCGACGTGCGCTCCGGGGAGGTGCTGAAGGCGGTGCGGACCGCCACCGATCGCACCACCTGGGACGAATACGGCGGGGCGGGCAAGTTGGCCGTCACCACCGACGGCAAGACGCTGGTGGTGAACTGCCCCGAATCGACGGCGGAGAAGATCGGCGAGTGCGTGAAGTCGCTGCGCACGGCCCGCCACTCGCACGTGAAAGTGGACATGACGGTGTTCACCGTGCCGAGCGGGAACGAGGCCATGGTGAGGCTGTTCGGCGACAAGGGGACCGCGGCCGTGTCGGCGGACGAGATGAACAAGGTGTTGCGGGAGTTGAAGGCGTCCGGGGCGGTGGACATCCTCTCCCGCCCGACGATGGTGATGATGAACAAGCAGACCGGCTTCTGCCAGACCGGGCAGGTGGTGCAGACGCCCGGTTGTCCGGCGACGTGCGAGACGCTGGGCATCACCACCCGCGTCACGCCGGAAGTGTCCGCCGACCTAAAGTCGATCCTGCTGGCGATGGAACTCCAGCAGACGGCACCGAATGGCGGCCCGCTCGGCGGCTTCAGCAGCCAGCAGTCGCAGTCGAAACTGATGATGACGGACGGCGGGACGATGGCGGTGAAGGTGGGCACCTGGAAGTTGGAACGGAAGGTGGAAAACAAGGTGCCGGTGGTGGGCGACTTGCCGTACATCGGGCGGCTGTTCCGCAACATCGGCATCTCGACCGAGCCGACCGACACGGTGGCCGTCGTCACCGTCACCCGCGTGGCCGACGCCCCGTGTGTGGTGCCGCCGATGATGGCCCCGGTGCCGACGATTCGCACGGTCCGGGCCGACGGGCTGGAACGGGTGGGGGTGAACTTCGACACGCTGACGACGCCGGCCACGCTGTTGCCGACGCCGACCCGCGGGTGGGTGGTCGAAGGCCAACGGCTGGCCGTTCCCGCGAACGCGACGCTCACCTGGCGCGCCCCGGCGGGCGTGACGTTCACCCGGTACCTCCCCACGGACGTGACACTCGCCGGCGGGGTGATCGGCACGACCCTGAACAACGACACGTGCGCATTGATGGCCGCGTACAAGGCGGCGTGCGCCGCCGGCCGCACCGACGAGGCCACTCGATTGGGCGGGCCTGCAACTACTGGCCAAAGACCCCACCTGCTTCGGCAAGTGACGGGCGGAAATGCGGCACGGCCGCGGCGACCTGTCGAGGGGTGTCCCTCGGCGAGTCGCCGCGGCCGTGTCGTTTCCCAACGGCCGAGGTTCAGAACGTCCACATGAGCGAGAAGTTGATGCCCTGCACGAAGAAGTCGGTCGTCTTGAGCGGGAAGGCGGACGGCCGCACGCCGGCGATGGCGGGCACCGTGCCGACCGGGAAGTTGGGGATGCGGCGGACGTCGATCACCTGGTCGATCTGGTCGGCCGGCCGCACCACGCTGTTCAGGTACATCAGGTTGTAGCCGACGCCCAACCGCACGTTCGGCGTCACGTACACGCCGAGCGTCAGCCCCGCGTCCGGCAGCACGCCGAACTTGGACTGGCGGAAGGTGCCGATGTTCGCCCCCGGCAGGGCCAGCAGCCCGCCCTGAGCGCTAATGGCCCCGGTGCTGGTGTTCAACTGCTGGAAGCCGGCGATGGTCGCCTCCTGTTGCACCGTCCCCAGGCCGACGCCGGCCCGCCCCGCCAGGAACCACCAGCCCCGACGCAGTTCGCCCGACAGCCCCAGGTTCACCCCGTAGAAGTGGTTCTCGGTGCGGAAGCGGTCCTGCACCACCCCGCTGGTGACGGTCGGCACGCCGATGCCGGTGTTCGAGTTCGGAGTGCGGGCGAACGACTCGGTGATGTTGATCTCTTCACTCAGGTTCAGGTTGCGGAAGCCGAGCAGGGCGTCCACGCGGGCGCACTGGTAGCACAGGAGCGCCCGCCGCAGGTTGATCTCGTTCCCCCACAGGCTGGTCTCGTTGTTGATCACTGCGGCCCCGGTGGCCAGCCCCGGCGAGGCGATCAGTTGCGAGAAGTTGGCCCCGGTGTTGGCGTTCACGAACGGGCGGGCGAGGAGCGGGAACTGGCTGGTGTCGGCCGAGAAGCCGCCCGTGTTCTTGCCCAGGAACCAGACGTTCCCGTCGAGCGCCCACAGGTCGTTGAACCAGTACGCGGCCGAGAACCGCGCGCCGCTGTGCCGGGTGCTGGTGGCCTCGGTCCCGTCGCCGTAGATCACCCGCGTGTCGCCCTGGCCGAGGATGCCGTTGAACGCCGGGCTGCTGGTGGTGAGCAGCGGGGGCAACTGCTGCGAGCGGGCGAACCACAACAGGTACTCGCCGCTGAGCACCAGCCGCTTCTGAGTGAACGGGGAGAGGACCGCGCCGGCCACGTTCCGCGCCCGCGGGAACAGCGGGTCCCACCCGTTGTTCGCCCAGTACGGCGACTGCGGCTGCGGGGAGGTGTACAGGCCGCCCTCGTACCCGCCGCCCACGCCGGGGGCCGACGGCGACACCGGCGTGACCATGCCGCCGGCCCCGGCATACGGGTCGCACGCGGTCATCGTGCCGCCGATCACCGGGCCGGTGACGGCCGGCGCGTAGGTGGCACTCGGGCCGGCCGGGAACGTGAACGCCGGCGCGGGGGCCGGGGCGTACATGCCACCGCCGGATTGAGGTGCCGGGTAGCCGGGAACCGGATAGCTGGGGGCGGGGTAGCCGGGGCCAGGGTAGCCGGGGGCCGGATAGCCACCGGGCACCACGTGCGGCGGGTAGGCACCGCCGGGCACGAACGGCGTGGGCTGAGGCATCCCCACGCCGGGCGGGAGCGGCGTGCCGCCGCCGGGCGGGGTGCGGCTCTCGGTCACGTTCGGCTGCCCGTCCACCGGTTTCGGCGGGGCGAGCGGATTGCTCCCGCCGGTCGGCGGCTGGCCGGTCTGGGTGCGGAAGGCCGGCGACGGGAACAGTGCCGTCGGGCGGTTGTCCGGGGCGGCGGCGCGAACGACCGGGCCGGTCGGTGCGGCGTCCACGGCGGCCACGCGGCCCAACGTGGCGGCGGGGCTGGGGGCCGGGGCGGACTGTTGGGCCAAGCCGGGTGCGGCGGCGAGCGCCAGAGCGACCCCGACTCCCGTCGTGCGGATGCCGTTCATTCCTGTCCTCCCTGACACGGGCCATCCCCTGCGGGACCGCTCCGGGCGTGGTTCAGCGTGTCTATGGGCAATACGGTCGGCGGGCGGGTGTGAACGTGGACACCCGAAGGGGTGTGAGGGGGCGAGGAAACTTGTGTCGGCGGACGTCCTTTGCCGGTTCCGGAGGGCCGGCGAAGTGTGCCGGTTGTGCGGGGGCGTGGGGAGTTGGGGGAAAAGCACCGATCCGGCTGAAGGGACCGGGCGATTCGTGCCGAACATGCTGCTGTCCACACTCCGGCGAAGGACCGCCGGGGCGGAAGGAATCCCACCCGTCAGCCCCGAGGGGGACATGGTCGTCCGCTTTGTCACCACCAAGTTGATCCCGGCCGCCGCCACGCTGGGCGTGGCCATCACGGTCTACTCGTCGTCGGCCGACGCCTTCTTCCCGCCCATCCTCGGGTCCGACCCGCTGGTGGTGGTGGTGCCGCCGCCCACCCGCCCGGTCAACCCGCAGCCGCCGCCAGTCGTGCCCCCGCCCCCGGTGATCGTGGTGCCGCCCCCCCCGTTCGTGCCCCCGCCGCCGCCCCCGCGGGTGCCGCCGCCGGTGGTAGTGCCGAACGACCGCTGCCCCACCCCGCACGACGTGCCCGAGCCGGGCACCATGGCCCTGGCCGCCATCGGCTTGGGCGTGGCCGGTGCCGCCGGCGCGCGGAAGGTGCTCAAAAAGAAGCAAGACGAGAAGAAGGGGTAAGCCCGTTGTGGCGAGCGGGGGGCGTTAGCCCCCTGGTGCTTGTTATGAGTTACCAGGGGGCTGACGCCCCCCGCTCGCCAGACCTACAACCGAAAGCTCGGCAGCTCGGCCGTCGCCAGGTCGTTCGCCACGTCCGCCGCCCGCCGGAACCGCCCGCGGTACACCTCCAGCAGCTTGCCCAATCGCGCCTCGCTCTTCTCGATCCCCACATACGTGCGGAACCGTGACACGCGGCCGAGCGGCAGCTTCGGCTGGTCGGGGTCGAACTCCCACGGGTGGAAGTAGAGCATCCCCACGGCGTTCGGCACGTCAGCCACCTGCTTCAGCCCGGCGTGCATGAACCCGAGCGGGAACAGGCGGAAGTACCCGCCGCCGGCCACCGGCAAGTTCAGCCCCAGCGTGCGGAGCGTGAGCGGGGGGAGTTCGAGGATTCGGCCGGCGGTGCCTTCCAGGTGGAACGGCCCGCGCGGGGCGGTCGGCACGCCGTAGCGGTCGTGCCGCACCGGGAAGATGGATGTGTCGTACTTCAGCCCGACGCGGAGCAGTTCGTCCACCGCCCACGCGGTCGGCTTCATCAAACTAAACGTCGGCGCGCGGAACCCGACCACCTTCGTGCCCACCGCCTGTTCGAGCGCGCCGATGCTGCGTTTCAAATCTTCGCGGAAGGTGTCGGGGGTGAAGCGGTGGAGGCGCAGGTGCGTGTGACTGTGCGACGCCACCTCGTGCCCGGCGGCGGCGATGTCGCGGACCAGCCGCGGGTGCGACTCGGCGATCTGCCCGACGACGTAGAAGGTGGCCGGCACGTTCCCGGCGGCAGCCAGTTGGTCGAGCAGCCGGCGGGTGGCCGCCTCCATGCGGTCGGCGTAGGTCCGCTTCAGTTCGGGGCCGACGGTCAGTTGAACCGCCGCCTCGATGCGGTCGTGTTCTTCCACGTCGAAACTGAGCACAATTGGCGCAGACTCAACTTGCTCCGGCTCGTGCGGGGTCAAGCGAGTGACATGATGATCAGACAATATCACGGAAAAACTCATATATTTCGTGGACGATATTCCACGCCGGCTGGTCAATGAGGGGTCGCGGACAACAATACTGCACTCCAAGGCATTCGGCCGGTCGCACACTACAATTTCCCACCTCCCGGAGCAGACCCATGAGCCGACAGCGTACCAAACACCCCCACCGGGTGTTCAAGCCCAAACGGCTGCTGATCGTCCTCGGCGTGCTCGTCGCCGTCGCCGGGTTCGCCGCCGCCGCCTACGTGATGCAGTCCGGCCGGCAGTCGAGGCAGTGGGCCGACCTGGCCCGCGCGTCCGCCGAGGAGCGGAACTTCCCGCGGGCGGTGGAGTTGTACGACCACTACCTGTCGTTCCGCCCGGCGGACAAGGCGGCCGTGCGGTTCGAGTTGGCCGGCGTGTACGACGACTACGCCCGCGCCAGCCTGGGCAACCCCGGCCAGGCGCGGCGGCTGTGGGACTTGTCGCTGTCGAACTACAACATGGCCCTGTCGGACGACCCGAACCGGCCGGACGAGCGGCGGAAGTTGGCCCGCCTGTATTTACTGCTGAGCAAACCGGAGCAGGCCCGCAAAGAGATCGAACTGGTCCGCGGGCGGCCCGAGTTCCGCGACGACCCGGAACTGTACGAGATGCTGGCGGCGTGCGACGACGGCCCCGGCGTGGAGTCGAAGGGCAAAGTGGCCGGCCACCTGCGGGCGGCGGTGAAGACGGGCAAGGCGGCCCCCGAGACGTACCTGCGGCTGGCCTTCATGCTCAAGCGGGAGGTCGCCACCGCGGACGCGCAGGCGGAGGCCGACGCGCTCGTCTCGACGATGGTGACGGACAAGCCGACCGACCTGATCGCCCGTCTCGCCCGCGCCCGCTACTACTCCGAGTGCGGCAAGCGGACGCAGGCCCGCGAGGACATCGAGCACGCTTACAAGCACCTGCCCGGCGGGCGTGAGAACGTGGACGTGATCCTGGCCCACGCCGACGCCGTGGCCGCCGCCGACCTGCCCGCCGCCCGTAACGTCCTCGAAGCCGGACTGAAGGCCAACCCGGACAACGCGCTCATCGGAATGGGGCTGGCCGAGGTGGAGAGCCGCGGGGGGAACCGGGCGAAGGCCCGCGACCTGCTGGCCGCCGTGTTCGCCAACCTGCCCGCCGGCGACCCGCTGGCCCTGGAGGTGGGCGACCGCCTGCTGGATTTGGGCGACACCGACACGGCCACCAAAGCCGCCGCCCGGCTCGACGGCAACCCGAGCGTCGCCCCGCTGAGCAGCTACCTCCGCGGGCGGGTGAAGCTGGCCCAGGGCGACTGGCCGGCCGCCATTCCGCTGCTCCGGCAGGCGGTGCTGGCCATCGACGCCAACCGCGTGGTGAAGCGGAAGCCGCCCATGCTGCACAAGGCGTACATGGCCCAGGCCACGGCTTTCGGGCTGGCGAACGACCTGGAGAGCCAGGCCGACGCCTACCACCGGGCGGCGAAGGCGGACGAAACGTCCGTCGCCGCTCGGGTGGAGTGGGCGCGGACTCTCGCCAAGCTGAACCGCACGGCGGAAGCGGTGAAAGAGTTGAAAGCCGTCGAGCCGAACAGCCCGGCCGCGCGAACGGAATTGGCGAGTCTGAAACTTCAAGAGGAACTGAACCTGAGCGGGCCGGGCGGCGGACCGCGGCAGTTGAAAGGCTTCTGGGCGCAAGTCGGCACCGGCCCGTACCCGCCCGAACTGGCCCCGACGGTGGCCACCGCCTTCGCCGCCGAGGGCAAGGCCGACGACGCCGAGCGGGCGCTCGAAAAAGCGCTCGCCGAGAAGCCGACCGCGGCGGCGTACTCCATGCTCGCCGCCCTGCGGATGACGAAAGGCAAAGACGCCGCGTTCGCCGTGCTGGATCAGGCCGACACGCAACTCGGGCCGTCCGCCGACACGCAACTCGCCCGCGCCGCCGTCCTCGCCCGCCAGCCGAAGCCGGACGCCGCCGCCATCGCCGCACTCGCCACCTCCGACAAACTGTCCACCGCCGACCGCGCACGCCTGAAGCTCGCCATCGGAGAAATGCTCCTCTCGCTCGGGGCCGGCGACCAGGGCGTCGCGCTCCTCCAACAGGTGGCCGCCGACCAGCCGTTCGACCTGAACGTGCGGGTCGTGCTGTTCGACTGGGCTCTGGTCAAGAAGGACATCGCCCTGCGGGACAAGATGCTCGCCGACATTCGCACGCTGGACACCGACCGCACGGCCGAGGGTGAAGCGGCGAAGGGGGGCATCGCGCTGGTGGCCGAGGTGATGCACGAGTTGGCCGACACCCCGAAGCCGACCCGCGAGGCGAACGAGCGGCTGTCGGCGAAGCTGGCGGCGGCCGAGAAGAAGCGGAAGGGGTGGAGCCGAATCCCGCGGATGCAGGGCATTCTGGCCTCCGCCGCCGGCAAACCCGACGACGCCACCCGCTTCTACGAACAGGCCATCGCGCTCGGCGACCGCTCGGACGCCATCGTGCGGGAACTGGTGCGGCTGTACTTCCGCAAGGAGCGGTACGCCGACGCCCAACGGGTGTTGCAGGCGGTGAAGCAGAAGGGGCCGCTGAGTGCCGAGTTGGAGCAGCAGTATCAGGTGCTGGTGTCGGTGGCCGGCGGCGACCCGAAGCGGGCGCTCGACCGGGCGCTGAGCAAGGAGATGGTGGAGTCGAAGAGCTATCAGGATCACGTCCTGAGGGCGCAGGTGTTGGCCCGGTTCAACAAAGAGGACGAGGCGAAGAAGGCGCTCGACGCGGCGCTGAAGATCGCCCCGTCGGTGCCCGAAGTGTACGTGGCCAAGTTGCGGGTGCTGCTCATGCTCGGGCAGACGCCGGACACGCTGCGGCCGGAGATCGACGCCGCCGCGAAGGTGCTGCGGACGGGCAACCCGGACAACCCGGCGGCGGTCGCCCTCGCCCTCGGGCAGATGCGGGAGGCGGTCGGCGACACGCCCGCCGCCGTCGCCGAGTACACCGCCGCCATGACCGCCGCCCCGACCGACCGCGACGCCCCGGCCCTGCTGCTGGCCGTGTACCGCCGGACGGGGAACGCCGCTGCGGCGGAGTCGCTGCTGTCGCGTGTGGCGGCGAGCGGCGACGCCGACCTGCGGCGGTGGGCGAAGCGGCAGCAGGCGGCGGCGCTGCTCGCCGGGTCGGACGCCATCAAGAGCGTACCGAAGGCGGTGAAACTGCTGGACGAGAACATCGCCGACGGCGACCGCATTGAGGACAAGCGGGCGCGGGCGTTCGCCCTGTGTGCCAACCCGCTGCAACGCAAGGCCGGGTTGGACGAGTTGAAGAAGACCCGCGAGCGTGAGCCGCTGTCGGCCGACGACGCTTTCAAGCTGGCTGGCGTGCTGATCGAAGGGGCACAGTTCGCCGACGCCGAGAAGGAGTTGACGGCCGCTACCGCCGGCGGGCTGCTCGCCGACCCCGCTCACCTGGTGCTGCTCGCCCAGGTGCAGACGGTGCGGAATGACCCCATCGCCGCCAATCGTACCGTCACCCGGCTGAAGACCGTCGCCCCGAAGCGGGCCGACGTGATCCTGGCGGAGGCCCGGCTGCTGGCGAAGACCGACCCGGCGAAGGCGGCCGAGCTGGTGCTGGCCATCCCGACCACCGAGACCGCCGCCCGCAAGCCGCTCCAACAGGCCCGCCGGCTGGAGGCGGTCGGGTGCGTCGCCGCGGTGGACAAGGCGATGGACGAGTTCTTCCGCGGGTCGGCCCCGCTGGCGGACCGCGTGACCGCGGCGGCCGAGTTCTTCACCCGCACCGGCCGCGGTGACAAGGCGTTGTCAGTGGTGCAGGGGGCGACGACCGACAAGGCGTTCCCGCCGGAGGTGGCCGGGCGGCTGATGGTGGGGGCGGTGCGGGCGCGGCCGGCCGCCACCGCCCCGGACGCGGACAAGAAGGCGTGGGGCGACTGGGTGGCGGAGGTGAAGAAGTTCGTGGACGGGCGGGAGGTGGCCACGCCGACCGGCGAGTGGGCGCTTTGGCAGGCGGAGTTGGCCGACGTCGCCGGCGACTGGCGGACCGCCATCCGCCTGTACGACACCGCCCGCGACCGCTTCGCCACCAACCCGCTCGGCCGGGCGGTCGCCCAGAACAACTGGGTGCTGCTGCGGGTGTTCGACAACCGCGAGGGGACGGCCGAACTCTTGCGGTCGATCAACGAGGTGATCGCCGACGTGGGGCCGCAGCCGTTCGCCCTGGACACCCGCGGGGTGGTGCGGATGTTCCTGAACAAGGCGGCCGACGCCCTGCCCGACCTGGAAGCGGCGGCGGGGGCGGCGGCGAGTGCGTCGAACCTGTTCCACCTGGCGCAGTGCTACGACAAGTTGGGGCGGAAGGGCGACGCGAAGGACGCGCTCGACCGGGCCAAACTGATGGGCCTGACCCGCGAGAGCCTGCACCCCCTCGAAGCCGGCGACTACGACCGCTTGGTGAAGTGACGACCTGAGCCGCGGAGCGGCGACCGGGTGTAGCCTGGGGCGGAAGCCCCAGGTGGTGAAACGGAAATGACAAAGCCCCGGAGGGGCGCTCGGTGTGGTCCGAGCGCCCCTCCGGGGCTTGGCAACGTGGTCTTTGATCCTGGGGCTTCCGCCCCAGGCTACGCCCGATCGCCGCTCCGCGGCTTTTCGGAATCGACCACCACGCCCCTAACATCTGCTTACTTCGTCCGCACTTCGAGCGGTTGAGTGTCGCCGTCGGCCACGCGGAACTTGCTCACGTAGTCGGCCGTGCCGGTGCCCGGCCCGGCGTACACGTGCCACTCGCCGGCCGGCAGTTTGGCGTCGAACCCGCCGAACCCGTCGGCCGTGATGTACTTCTTGTCGCCCAGGTCGGCCGCGTTCACGAACACCAGCTTGGCGCTCGCCACCGGCGACTTGCGGTCGCCGGCGAGCACCTCGCCGTACACCTTCGCCCCGGTCGTCTTGGCGTTCGACGTGCTCAGCGCGTTGAACCGATAGTCGCTCGTGCTCGGGGCCGCCCGCCCGTCGATCTTCGGGATGTCCTTCTCGGGCATCTTCTTCGGCATCCCGACGCCGCCCGGCAGGTTCGGGTTGGGGATCGGGGCGAACGTGCTGCCGCCGCCGCTCCGGCCCTCTTCGACCCGCGGGGCACCGCGGTACTGGTCGATGCTCGGCCCGGTGGTGGTCGGCCCGTACTTGCGGGTGGTCGGCCCGTAGTACGTGTACACCGGGCGGGTCTCGGTGATCTCCCGCTCCACCTGCACCGGCACCATTCGCACCTTCTCCAGGTAGCGGGTCTCGGTGCGGCACTCTTCTTTGCGCACGTAGCTGGTGCGGGGCACGGCGATCTGCTGGCACTCGCCCGAGCACGGGTCGTAGTAGCTCCGCTGGGTGTAGCTCTGCACCGGCTCCCAGTAGTAGCTCTTCACCTTGACGGGCACTTCCTCCACATACTTCTCCTGCTTCATCACCGTCACCGGCTCGTAGTACGTGCGGGTCTCGTAGTTGACCGTCGGCTTCGGGGCGGGGGTGGTGTCCGGGCAGCAGTCGGGGGCCGGCTTGAACGCCCGGCGAATGGGGCCGTCGCAGCAGGCGGGTTGGGCGACGTGGTTCCAACCGGCCAGGGCGGGCGCGGCGGACGCGGCCACCCCGAGGGCGGCCAGGAGCAATCGGCGGGTGAGGGTCATGGTGGGGTCTCCGAGGGGCGACTCGTGTCGGACGCTCCGTGAATGGGATCAACGGTAAGGGTCGGGTTGCGCCGGGCCAAGCGAATTCACACCCGGCGCGACCCGGACAACCGACCGTGGTCGGCGCGACCGCGACAACCCGCACAATACGGCAGCCTTACCCAACTTCGGACCGATTCGGCCGGTCTCGCTGACCGCTCCGGGTCGTTCCCATACTATCTCGCGGATTCGCCTTAGAATCATTTATTCTGGCCGCGAGGGGCAAAAATGTCCGAGTCACTGGTTCTCCCGCTGTCGCAGCTTGCCCACGGTCGCAGTGGAGACAAGGGCAACCACGCGAACGTGGCGGTGATCGCGTACACCGACGCCGGATACGCCTGGCTGAAAACTCACCTGACCGCCGAAACGGTGGCCGCGTACTTCGCCCCCTTGGGGGCGAGTCGGGTGGAGCGGTTCGAGGCGGACAACGTCCGCGGGCTGAACTTCATGCTGTACGACGCACTCGCCGGCGGCGCGAGCCGAAGTTTGAGGAGTGACACGCAAGGCAAGAGCTATGCGCTCGCGCTCTTGCGAATGGAGGTGCGAGTGCCGGCGGAACATGGGGACATGGTGCGTGCGGGATAGGTGCCGCCTGCCGGGCGGCACAAAAAATGTGTGCCGCCCAGCAGGCGGCACCTACTTCAACACCATGCCGGACCGCGTCCTCATCCGCTCCCGGTTCTGGCCACGCTTCCTGCGGTGGGCGGTCGGGTTCCAATTCGCCTTCGCACTGCTGGTCGGTACGGGCGTGGCGTCTCGCGGGCTGAACGGCGAGCCGCTGGCCAGTCTGAAGGACATCTTCAGTTGGGCTGTCACCGCCGCACTGTTGGGCGGCTTCTGCCTCGTGCTGGCCTTCCGTCGGCGGAACTTCAAGGCGGCGGAAATCACTCCGAGGGGGATCCGACCGCTCGACCCGCGGAACTTCCACAGTTGGGCATGTCTGGGGACGGTACGGGTGAAGGTTGGGCCGTTCGGTAATCGGTGGCTCCAAGTGAATCCGGACTACGCGCCGCCGTTCGTGCTCACCGCCCGTCCGCATGACCCCGACGGCGTGCTCGACGCGCTCGAACGCTTCGCCGGCCCCGACCACCCGCTCACGCAGGCGTACTCCACGCTACTCGACAAATAGCGGTCGCAGTACCCGCGACCACCGCCGGCGGTTAGACTCGACCGTCTCCCCGAGGGTTCGTCATGCCGCACCGCCTGCTCGTCCTGCTCGTCGCGTTCGCCCCCGCCTTCGCCCAGGACAAACCGGCCGAGGTGAAGTACAAGACCGAGAAGGACATCCCGTACCGCGACGGCGACAAGCTGACCGACGCCATGAAGGAGCGGTGCAAGCTGGACGTGCATTCTCCGGAGGGGGCGAAGGACGTGCCGGCGGTGGTGTGGTTCCACGGCGGCGGGCTGAAGGGCGGGGAGAAGACCATCCCGAAAGCCCTACAAAACAAGGGCGTGATCGTGATCGCCGCCAACTACCGGCTCAGCCCGGCGGCGAAGGCACCGGAGTACATCGAGGACGCGGCGGCGGCGGTGGCGTGGGCGTTCGGGCACGTGGAGAAGTACGGCGGGTCGAAGACGAAGGTGTTCGTATCGGGGCACTCGGCCGGCGGCTACCTGACCAGCATGATCGGCCTGGACAAGAAGTGGCTGAAGGCCCACGACATCGACGCGAACGACATCGCCGGTCTGGTGCCGTTCAGCGGGCAGGCGGTCACGCACTCCACCATCCGCAAGGAGCGCGGGATCGCAGACACGCGGCCGGTCATCGACGAGTTGGCCCCGCTCTATCACGTCCGCAAAGATTCGCCGCCGCTGCTCATCATCTCCGGCGACCGCAACAAGGAACTCCGCGGGCGGTACGAGGAGACGGCGTACTTCTGGCGGATGATGAAGGAGGTGGGCCACAAGGACGTGGACATCCTGGAATTGCAGGGGTACGACCACGGCGGCATGGCCGAACCGGCCTTCCCCCTGCTCCTCAAGTTCATGAAACGGTGAACCGGCAGCGTAAGCCGCCTGGGTGACGAAGCACCCGCGGGTGGTTCGACCCAGGCGGCTCACGCCGCCGGTTCACCGTGACGGATCACCCCCAGAACTTCACCAACTTCTCCTTCTCCGCCACGCCGAGCGGGAACTTCTTGCTCAGCGGGTGGTCGGCGATGCCGGCCAACTCCCGCAGCGACTCGTGGACGTGTTCGGGGCGGATGCGGGTGCCCTTGTCCTTGTCCGTCTTCAGCGTGGTCGGGTCGAACGGCACGGCGAACTGCTTGTCGTCCGTCGCCCCGAGCACGCGGTTGCCCTTGATGCCCTTGCCGAGAAACAGTGCCGACCCGATGGACCAGTGGTCCTTCCCGTTGCCCGTGTTGTAGTTCGGCGTGCGGCCCATTTCGGATTGCACCACCACCACCAACTGCTCACGAATCTTCAACTCACCCGCCCGCCGCAGCAGGTGCGTGATACCTGCCAGGAACTCCGGGATCAGCTTCATCTGGTCGGTGTCGTTGTTGGCGTGGCTGTCGAACTGGCCGATGTCCAGGTTGGCCGACACGCACACCCCA